>URXR01000009.1 GCA_900551925.1 uncultured Mycoplasmatota bacterium
ATTTAACAAAAAATTCTTATGCTTTATTTACAGATACAATAAAAGGAGAAAAAACCATAGAAGTAGAAGTAGACAATTTATTAAATAAAACAACAGTCTTTAGTTATACTGGAGATTCTCAAGAATATGAAGTTCCTAAAGATGGATATTATTATATAGAACTTGGTGGAGCAGAAGGAGGAAGTTATGAAAATCCAGAAGTGCAATTATTTGATACTAAGGGAGCTAAAGTAAGTGGTTATATATATTTAGAAAAAGGAGAAACTTTATACATTTATGTAGGAAAGCAAGGTACAAACGCTGATACAAATTGTAGAGATTCAGGTTATGAATTTAATGGCGGAGGAATTTCTAAAAAATCTTCTACAGGAATATGTGGCTCAAGTGGCGGTGGAGCAACCGATGTAAGATTAGTTGGAGGATCTTGGGATGACATGTCTTCATTAATTTCTCGAATAATGGTTGCAGGAGCTGGAGGTGGTGCTTATCCAGGACCAGAAGCTATTACTGGGATTGGGGGAACTATTTTTGGGGGAGCTATTTTACATTCTATAAGTCTTTATCAACCTAGTTTATCTTCGCCAGGAACTCAAAATTCTGGTGGAATAGCTCCAGAAAAATATACAGCAACTTGTCAAGCTTATTCTACAGGAACTGCTGGATCATTTGGTAAAGGTGGATATGGTGGAATTCATGATGGTGATGATGACTACGGAGGAGGAGCAGGAGGAGGCTCTGGTTACTATGGTGCTTCAGGTTCTTCTGGGTTTTGTAACAGTTATTGGGGATCTTCTGGCGGTTCATCATATATAAGTGGATATGCTGGAGTAAACAGTGTCGAAGAAAGTACAACTATAAAACATACAAACAATACTTTACATTATTCTGGTAAATATTTTATTGGGGGAAAAATGCTTGCAGGACAAAATAAAGGAAATGGTTATGCTAAAATAACTTATGTTGGAGAAAAACCAAAAAAGAAAACAGAAAAATTAAACAATGTTAGATATATAAAAAATTGTATTAATTATAATACACTTAATAATTACAATCAATGGATAGAAGTGCAGGCTATAAAAAATGGAGTAAACGTAGCAAAAGGAAAAGAAGTAACTGGATCATCAGAGGCACAATCAGGATATCCTTATAATCTAATAACTGATGGAATTATAACTTTAGATAAGTATTCTAGTACTAAAACTAATGCTGGTTTAAGTTGCGTTACTATTGATTTAGAGGCAGAATATGATTTAGATGAGGTAGCAGTATGGAATTATTTTGGAGATCATAGAAGTTATTACGATAATGTAACTTCAGTAAGTAGTGATAATATTAATTATCAAGATATAATAAAGGAAGCTAGTTATTCTACAAGTAATGGTTATAGAATAAATGCTTATACAGATATATATAATGGATATGTTTCTGATGGATTGATTTTATTATTGGATGGTTTAATTAATTCTGCTGCTTTACATAAAACTTCTAATTCAAATTGGAAAAACTTAGTTTCTTCTTCTTTTAATGGTACAGTTTTAGAAGGAACTTGGGGTGATAAATATTTATCGTTTGATGGAGTAAATGATTGGGTAAAAATAGGTGAGTTAAACTATCCAAATAATACGATAGAAATAGTATCATTTAAAGATAATGTTACAGATAATGATGAGTATTTAATAGGTAACGAACAAAATGGTGGTAATGGTTTAATTTATCGTAATAATACTATTATTGCAGATTATTATATAAATGATAGTTATAAAAATATATCAACTTCATATGAATTAAATAAGATAAATATTAATTCGGTTAGTTATGATGGAAAAGTTTTGAAATTATATAAAAATGGGAAAATAGTATCAAAATTAGAAAATGCAGGAAGTATAAAATATCCAACAGGTGGTACCCCAATAGTTTTAGGAGTAAATCCTTTTGATAGTTCTTATGATGCTAATACATTTTTTAAAGGAAGGATTTATTCAGTTCGAATTTACAATAGGGCTTTAACTGAGGAAGAACTACTTCATAATTACTTGTACGATATTGAAAAATTTAATTTAGATTAAAAAAGAAGCTTTTTAATTTAAAGCTTCTTTATATATGTCTTTATCAAAGTCATGTTGTTCTACTTGGAGTTCATTTAATTCATTATTATCAATAAGTAAAAAATAATCATCTAATTTGTCCTCTCCAGTAGAGGTTACTGGATCATCCCAAGTTAAATCTAAGTGTAACCATTTATTATTTATTTTTACTAAGTTCCAAATGTGAGACTGGCTAGCTATTTTATAGTTGTCTAGATCAAATCTATAAAGAAATAGAGCCATAGCATCAGCATAAGAACTGCACAATCCATAGCCTCCTGCTAAGATATCTAAGGCTTTATTAAAGCTTTGATTAGGATTAGCTTTTCTGATACTATCAGTTGCATATTTACCATTATTGATAATATAATCATGAATAGTTGTTATTTTTTTTGTAGTACTCATATTGTTTGTTATTTCAGAACTAATAATTTTATCTACTACTTCGTTAGTAGCAGCTATTTCTGTTTCGGAGTAAACTTTGTCAATTTTTACAACCACTTTTCCAAATTCATCGTAACTAGTACTTATACTTTCAAAGGAGTTGAAAGGATGGACAAAGTTATTTATATTGGATAACAATTCTTGATCTTTTACCATTTCATCTATATCATTTGTACAATTGGTATAATTATCGCCACAATAAAAAGTAAAGTTTTCTGTACCACTATTTATGATAGTGTAAAAAATATTTTTTAGATGGGTTTTATCTTTAGCAATAAAATCATTAGTATTTTGAACATATTCATAATTATTATCTTTATAATAATCGTTTTTGGAAATAGTAATATTATCTTTAACTTTCAGTATTTCTTCTTGATAATAAATATATATTTCATCTTGATAATAGTAACCAAGACCACATAATCCAGCCATTACAAGGAGTGTGATAAAGATTATTGTAAAAACTTTTTTCATTTAATCACCATACTTATTTTATCAAAAAAAAATAAAGTAATCAATAATATTATTACTTTATGTTATCAACAATTTTTGCAAGTTTAGATTTATCACGAGCAGCTTTATTTTTCTTGATTAAACCTTTTGATACAGCTTTATCAATTTTTTTATTAGCTTCATTTAATTTTTGGGTTGCAAGTTCTTTATTATTTTCTTTAGCTGCTAATCTAACTTTTTTATTAGCAGTTCTCATACTTGCTATTTGATCTTTATTTCTTTCTTTTTTTATAGCATCAGTTTTTACTCTTTTTTTAGCACTTTTAATATTTGGCATTGTCTCACCTCACTTTTTAACACTTTAAATGATACCAAATTATTGTAAAAAAAGCAAATAATTTTGTTATTTTTTATGCATTTTAAAGATTTTGTATGTTTTTTATTTAAAAAACCATAATATTAATGGTGATTTTATGCGAGAAATAGATTTATCAAAATATCAAATAAGAACAGATTTAGTAGTTGATTTAATTGAAAGTGAATGTGAATTCGAGAAGAAATATAAATATAATTCTTGCACTGTTAGTAGAATTACACTTGATGAAGTAGCAAGTTCTATGTTAAAGAAAAGAGCAGGAGATTATACTACGCTTTATTTTGAAGATATTACTGATAATACTAATTATAAAAATGTTTTAAAAGTTTTAACAGAAGAACTTAAAGTTGTTTTAAAAGATACTAAAATTGAAAAGGATTATTCTTGTATGATAATTGGTCTTGGTAATAAAAAAAGTACAGCTGATGAATTAGGGGTTACAACGGCAGAAAAGGTGATAGTTACTAAACATATTTTTGAACTTACTGGTTCTTTGGAAAAGGGTTATCGAATTACAACTAGTTTTTCTCCAGGGGTTATGGGTACGACAGGAATAGAAACTAGTGATGTAATATCGGCGGTAATAAAAGAAGTGGATCCTGATTTTATTATAGTTATTGATGCTTTAGCTAGTGATTCGATAGATAGACTTTTAAAAACTATTCAAATTACTAATACAGGAATCAATCCTGGTAGTGGAATAGGGAATAATCGTAAGGAAATTTCTTCAGATATTTATAAGGTGCCAGTAATTGCTATTGGAGTTCCGACGGTTGTGGATGCTACTACTATTGTAAGTGATACACTTAATTATATGAAAAAGCATTTTAGTTATAATATAAAAAATAAAGATAAAGTAAGTGATAAGTTAATACCTTCATCAAAAATTAATTATTTAAAAAATAATAATTATACTTTATCCAAAGAAGAATCTTCTTATTTTTTAGGAGCTCTTGGTAATTTATCTCGTGAGGAGAAAAAACTTTTAATTAATGATGTTCTTACTCCGATTGGATATAATTTAATTGTAACTCCGAAAGAAATTGATTTTGTAGTGGAAAAATTAACAGATTTAATATCTAGTGCTATTAATCATGCTCTTCATAATATATCGACAAAAAATATTTAAACTTTGTTATATAGTCATAGTGGTGAATAATATGAATAAAGTTAAAATAGGATTTTGTCTTTTTTTATTTTTTTTATCTTTTTTATATATGGGAGAGTTATTAGGAAATATAGATCTTTTTAATTTTTTAATTAGTGATAATAAAAGCGATTCTCTTTTAAAAACTACTTTGAATAATAATTTTAAGGATTCTAGTAGTGCTTCAGAGGTTATGGAAACTATTTTTGAGGAAAATGATAATAATTCTAATCCAACAGTTTATTTTTTTAATACCCATCAGACTGAAGAATATGCTAGTAATTTTTATAGTATTACTCCCACAGTAGTAACAGTAAGTGAAATGCTTAAGGAGGAACTTTTAGAGAATAAAATCTATTCAGTTGTGGAAGAGGGTTCTGTTAAAGAGGGATTAGATAAATATGGATATGATTATAGTTATAGTTATCGAATAAGTTTAGAATATTTAAAAGAAAAAAAGAAGAGATTTCCTACTTTAGAGTATTTTTTTGATATGCATAGGGATTCAGTTAAAGGTGAAGCTGCTAGAGCAGTTATTAATGGTAAAACTTATGCTAAGGTGATGTTTTTAATAGGTAAAAATCATGATAATTATAAACAAAATGAGAAAAATATAAAAATAATGGAAAGTTATTTAAACAAGCATTATCCAGGAATTTTAAGAGATACATATTATCAAGGACTTTATTCTTATAATCAAGAATACTCGAGCAATATGTTTTTAATAGAAGTTGGGGGAGTGGATAATACTTTAGAGGAACTTTATAATACTTCAGTAGCACTTGGGGATGCTATTAGTTATTATGTAGGAGGGGATTATGAAAAATAAAGTATTTCTTTTTTTACTTTTTACATTTTTGGTGTTTTTTATAGTGCTTTTAATTGCAGAGTCACAAGGATATTATAAAAATAGAAATGAAAAAGCTAAAGTTTTAACAGAAGAGCAGATTAAAGAATTTGAAGAAGATGTCGCTAGTGGTAAGGATATAGATATAAAAAAATATGTTCTTTATGAAGATAAGGATTATTCTAATGATGTTAGTTCTAATGTTTATAAAGTTTCATTAAAATTAGAAGGTGCTGTTGATAAAGTTATAAAACTTATTTTTAATAGTGCTGGTAGTATGGTAGAAAATTAGTTTGAAAAAAAGTTATTTTTATAGTATTATTTAAGTGGTGATTATATGAAAAATCTAGATAAAAAATGGAAAGAAAGATTTTTAATCATAATAATAGCTATATTTTTTGTGATAATTGGAATAATTATTTATTTAAGATATAACGATGATGATGTTAATACTACTTTAGAGTTAGAAAATAATTATTATACAGCAGAGTTTTTATTTAATAATGACTATATAAAGACTGCTAATACGATTTCGGATTTTAATACAAATACTGATGATTTATATATGTATTTAGATGGAGAAAATATTTTACATATAAAATATAAAGATAAAGAAAATGATGTAAATAAAGAAGTAGGGGGACTTCCTCAAGGTAATGTTACAGTTTATTATAGTTATTTAAGTGATAATTGCTTTGAATTTGGAGGATTACTAAAAAATGACTTTTATTATACTAATTTTTGTTTAGATGAAGAAGTTTCTAATTTTGAGAGAGTTAGTACTAGTACTTTGGAAGTTTATACTTCTAGTGCTGATAAAGAAGGAGTACATGTTGTAAATAATAGTAATATTGTTAGTAATTTTATTATTGATACTACTACTAAGGAGATGAAATATTTAAGTTATCAGGATAAAGTTTTAGGACTTTATAATACAATAGATAAAGTAAAACCTTATTTTAATTATGTTTGTGCTAGTGATTCTAGTAGTTTATGTGAAGATATAATGGTTTATTTAACTTTTGATAATAAATTAGTAATGAACTATGATAATGATTTGGTTATAAAAAATGATATTGGTGAAGATTTGGTTGTAATAGATTTTTTTGGAGTTTTAGAAATTTTAGAGGATGAAAAGATAGATTTAGAGGAAATAACTTTTGATGATTTAGAAGATTATGATTATATGTTTACAGTTTATGCTCTTGATAAGAATAATAATTTATATACTATAAGCATTAATAATAATTTGATCAAAGAAAAAGAAGCTGCTATTGCGATAAGTGCTTCTTTAGAAAAAGTAAAAACATTGGAATATATAGAGGATGATTCAGGAAAAGTTACAGAAGTTGTAATAACTTATGAGAATGGTGATTATGATAAAATAATAGAAAAAGATAATTTTGATATTATAGTCTCTACTTTATATGATAGAAATGAGATTAAATAAAATTATCTTTTTATTTGGTTTTTTTGAGATTTTTGGTTTCTAAAAGTTGGATTATATGCTATTTCGAAACCATCTTGATAGCAATTAATTATTCCTCTTACTGAATAAAACTTTTGTTTATTAATAGTTTTTTCTTCTAAAATAGTAAAAGGATAACAAACTTCAGGAATTTTCATTTTTATAAAACTTTCCATCATGTGAGTACTTTTTTTATTGATATAAGTAAATTGATTTTTTTTCTCATCAATATTTTGAGTAGTGAAATAACCAAAATCTTTTTTTCTTAATAGTTTTTTAAGATTTAGAGAATTCCAATTTACTTGTTCTAGTTGCTTGGTTTTATCATTTTCGATGAATTTGTTAAAAATATGTTTAGGGTGACAAATGTAAAGAGCAGTTTTGTCATCAGAAATAGCTAGTAAATCTTGAAAGATAGGATTATTAGTATCCAATAGTCCTTCAATAAAACTTGTATAATTAATATTTTCTATATTATCCATTTTAAACTCCTTTTTTTAATTTTACCATATTGTTAGATGATATTTCTAGTATTTAGATATTTGTTTTATTAATTGTTCTAGAACTGATTTACTTGTTTATATTTTTTTGATATAATGTTTATATAATGAAGAGGTGTTTATATGAATGGTGATGGCCTTACTAATAAACAATTTATTACTATTGCACTTATTATAGTTATATGTGGAATTGCTATAGTAGGACATGACTATTTTATGGCAAAGAGAGCAGGAGTATATGAAGATATGAGTATTTTGCTTTCACAAGAGCCAGAAATGGTAGAGGATCAAGGAGATGGCACTACTAGAGTAGTTGGTGATACTTCAGGGAAAGTTAGGAAGAAAAATGTAACATATAATTATGCTGGAAGACTTAAAATTCCTGATATTGGACTTAATCGAGGATTTATGAAATATGGACAAAGTGGTAATAATGTAGATCAAAATATAGCAGTAATGCAAGGTTCTACTTATCCTGATGATAGATATAGTCATATGATTATAGCAGGACATTCTGGTTCTGGTTGGAATGCATTTTTTACAGATCTTGATAAGTTATCGCTTGGAGCTTTTGCTTATATTACCTATAATGGTAAAGAGTATAAGTATGAACTTATTAGAATACATAAAGATAAACAAAGTGATGGAGGAATTGATGTATATAGACACAGTAGTAAGAAGCATTTGACATTAGTTACTTGTAGTAGACCAGATTTTCATACTTATTATTTGGTTTTAACATTTGAACTTGTTTCAGAATATAAGACATAAAATTTTGATATAAAATTTAATTATAAATACTAGAATAAGGAGGGATAAAAGATGACTGAGTATTCTTTTTGGGAAAGAATTTCAACAATTTTTGATATGGTTATATCATCGACATTTTTTATTTCTCTTTTAGTAATTATAATTTTAACAATAGTTATTTTAATTGTTAATTCAAAAGTAAAAAGTAAAATACCTAAGTATTTATCAGCTTTAGCATATGTTGTTATTATGGTTTATGTAATAATAAAATATGGTAGCTATGTGCTTTCAATAAATGATAGTTTTATAGAGAAAGTATTTTCGGCGATGTATTTTCCTAATTTAATTACTTATTTATGTATGTTGATGGTTACAATATTTATTCTAATTACTACTTTTATTAGTAAGAATTATTCATTTGTTGTAAAAATAGGAAATATTGTTAGTTTTAGTCTGATGTGGTTTTTATTTGTTTTAATTTTAGATGTAGTAAAAAGTAATAATATTGATATATATGATGTAACTTCTATTTATTCTGATAGTACTTTAATGATACTTTTACAAGCTAGTACTTATATTTTCTTTATTTGGATGGGATTACTTCTTATGAATTTTATTGTTAGAAAAATAACTTTTGCTATGGAACATAAAAAAAATAATAATATTAATATTAATAATAATATTAATAATCAGGTTACTGTAAATGTTTCAGAAAATGACCCTACAGATGAAATTAGGGATTATAGTGATGCAGAGTTTCAAGCGGGATATGTTAACTTGGAGAAGAAGAAAAAATATGATGAATATCGGGAAATTTTAAATCATAAGGATATTGACGGATAATTTTACACAACTAAAACTGTAAATTGCTTTACAGTTTTTCTTTTCTTTAGTTTTAGTTTTTGTTATACTTTATAATAGGAGTGATATAATATGGCAATTATTAATGTTAATAAAATTAATCGTGATATTAGTTTGGATTTAAAAGTTATTAATAATATTAAAGCTTTAGGTATTGATATGATTAATACTGCTGGTAGTGGTCATCCAGGAATTGTTTTAGGAGCTGCTCCAATTATTTATGAGCTTTATAGTAAACATTTAGTATTTGATAGAGATAATCCTGATTATATTAATAGAGATCGATTTATAATGTCGGCAGGACATGGGTCAGCACTTTTATATGCAACACTTTTTATGAGTGGCTTTCCTTTAACTATTTCAGATTTGAAAAATTTTAGAAAGTATGGTTCTAAAACACCAGGACATCCAGAGGTTTTTGTAACGCCAGGAGTTGATGTGAGTACTGGGCCTTTAGGAGAAGGATTTGCGACAGCAGTTGGAATGGCGATTGGGGAAGCTTATTTAAATCAAAAGTTTAAAAGTAATAAAACTAGCTTGATTGATCATTATACTTATTGTCTTTGTAGTGATGGCGATTTAATGGAAGGAATTTCTTATGAAGCTTCCGCTATTGCAGGGAATTTAGGATTAGGAAAACTAATAGTTTTATATGATTCAAACAATGTTAGTTTAGATGGTGATACTAAAGATACTTTAAGTGAAAATGTTTTAGATAGATTTAAAGCTCTTAATTGGGATACACATTTGGTTTTAGATGCTTATGATTTAGAGGCTTTAGATGATGCTATTGTAAAAGCTAAAGAAGAGAGTAGTAAGCCTTCAATTATTGAGATAAAAACAACTCTTGGTAAAGATTCTAAGTATCAAAATACTAATTTAGTTCATGGCAAACCTTTAGAAAAAGATGATATTAAAAGAATAAAGAAAAAATTGAAGATTAGGGATGTTGAATATACAGTTTTATCTGATGCTTATGATTATATGAAAAAAACTATTGATGAAAGGGTAAAACCAGAGCTGAAAAAATGGGAAAAGAATAAGGAAAAATTATGTTCGAGATTATCTAAAGAGTTAGTTTTAGACTTTGAGAAAATAATAAATGGAGAAATAGATATTGATTTAAAGAAAAGTATTTTTAAACTAGATGCTAATAAATCATATTCAGGAAGAGATATTTCTAGTCATATTATAAATAAACTTAATAAATATGATATCATGTGTGTTAATACGGATACCAGAAGTTCTACTAAAGCATATTTTAGTAAAGAAGATGATTTTACTTCGAAAAACTATAGTGGTAAAAACATTAATTGTGGAGTTAGAGAACTAGCTAGTAGTGCTATTTTAAATGGTCTTTTACTTATGAATATTAGAGGTATTACGTCAACATTTTTAGCTTTTTCTAATTATATGATTCCTAGTATTAGAATGGCTAGTTTGATGAATCTTAGTACTTTGTATGTGTTTACTCATGATAGTGTTTTAATAGGAGAAGATGGTCCTAGTCATCAACCTATTGAACAAATTGATATGCTTAGAAGTATTTTTGGAGTTACTGTTTTTAGACCATGTGATAGGAATGAAATGATTGCTGCTTATAAATATGCTTTTGCTTCTAAAGGTCCGGTAGTTATTATAGCTAGTAAAGAAGTACTTCCTAATTTAGAAAATACTGATATTAATAAAGTTAGTAAGGGTGGATATTTACTTAAATCAGGAGAAGATGATGAGGTTTGTATTATTGCTAGTGGTAGTGAAGTAGATATTGCTTTAAAGGTTAGTGAGGCTTTAGATAAGCATATGATTAGTTCTAGAGTAGTAAGTATGCCATCGTTGGAACTTTTTCTAAAACAAAAACAAGAAGAAAAAGAAAAATTACTACCTATAGATATGAAAAAGGTAGTAATAGAACTTTCTTCTTGTCAGAGTTATTATAAATTATTAGATCATGATGATTTAGTATTTAATGTTACAGATTATGCTAAGAGTGGTAGTAAGGATGAACTTATTGAAAAATTGAAATTTGATCCTTCTAGTATTACAGAAGAGATATTAGCGAGTATTAAACAAAGAAAGTAGGAGAATTACTATTTTCTTTGTTTTGGGTTAGAGAACTTTGATTGGTAGTAGTTTCGGCTTGCTCATTTACATTTGTTTTAGTGTCATTAGTGTTTATTTCTTTAATAACTCTAAACATTGTTTTAGCGTTATTCCACATAGGTTTTACTTGATAGAAAACAGGAATAGCTTGGTTGATGACTCCTAGGGTTTTGCTGGCGCCGTTAAGAAGAGATGAAAAAGTAACTTTGGAAGCAGTTTGGACTCCTAAAGCTCCGGTAGAAGCAACACCAGAAGCTGCTCTTCCTCCAAATAAAGAACTTAATCTAGGAAGCGATGCTTGTCTAAATGAAGCATTATTTGGCATCATATTAGGATTAATAGGCATAACAGGAATATTTCTATTGAAGTTTGGATTGGGATTAAAATTGTAATAGTTATTATTCATAGCATTTTCCTCCTAGTATAATGTATGTTTTTGTCCTTGAAAAAGCGACAATTTTTAAACTTTTATAACAAAAAGTTAAAAATAATTAGTTAAATATAGTAGGAAGAACTTGTTTTTTATTGTGATAAGATATATAATGGATATGTATACAAAACTAAAGAAAGTAGTGGTAAAAATGAGAAAACTAAGAGAAATTTCCGCTAAGAAAAATAGACTTGGGGGGGGGGTACTTTTATAGAACTTTAAATAAAGATGTAAAGGAAATAAATAAAGTATTTTTATCTTTATTTAGTGTTGGAATAATATTAGTTGCTATATTCGTTGGAGTAAATATAACAAAAACATCATATGCTCTTTTTAGTGATAAAATAGTTGGAGAAAAGACAATAGAGGTAGAAGTAATTACAGAAGATAATTGGGAATATAGCTATACTGGTTCTTCTCAAACCTTTATTGTTCCTTATGATGGAACATATAAAATAGAGCTTTGGGGTGCTAGTTTGCAATACCAAAATAATGTTGGAACGATTGATTATAGATATGGAGCTTATACAAGTGGAGAAATAGAATTAAATAAGAATGAAGAATTATATATATATGTCGGAGAGATGGGTACTAGACAAGATATAAATACTACTTATAATGGTGGAGGTTCTTCAAGTAAAGGTAGCTATGGGGCAGGTGGGGCTCAATATTATCAAAATTATTCAGGAGGAGGAGCAACAGATATAAGATTAGTAAGTGGTTCTTGGAATAATGTGAATTCACTTAGAAGTAGAATAATGGTAGCTGCTGGTTCTGGTAGAGGTTCTAGAGGTGGAGGAATTTCTTCAGAAAATACGAGTAATTTAAATACTAGTTGTAATATTTCTAGTCCAGTATATTATACTTATGGTGCTAGTCAAACTGCTGGAGGTTATGGAAGTAAAGGAGGTTTAGCTGGTAGCTTTGGAATTGGTGGTAATGGTGAAGTAACTACTTTATATTATGGTTCTTCTGGTGGGGGTGGAGGTTACTATGGAGGAGGCGGAGGTTATTCTCCGGTTTGGAGTAGTCTTACTACAGATGATAGATGCGCAGTTGGTCACTCTTCGGGAGGCTCTTCATATATATCAGGACATACAGGATGTGTTGCAATAACAAGTGAAAATAGTACTACTCCAAAAAATGGATGTACAACAGGAACTACTAATAACAATTGTTCTATTCATTATAGTGAGAAAGTATTTACTAATACTGTTATGATAGATGGAGATGGATATAACTGGACTAATGTAAAAAACGATTTAACTTTAATGCCTAATCCTGAAGGAGATTTTTTTGAAAGTGAAAAAGGATTAGAGGGAAACGGTTATGCTAAAATAACTTTAGTTTATTAATTTTATAAAAATATATCAGACTTATTATTTTTATTTGTAAATGACGACAATTTTTAAACTTTTATAACTTGATGATTGACTATATTTTTTAAATAAGTTAAAATTAATATGAATAATAAGTGAGGTGTTTTTGCTATGGATAATCAAAATCCTAATAATAATCAAAATGGTAATATGGAACCTATGGAGAAAAATATGAATCAAGCTAACAACCAAGATATTAACCAAGTTAATAATCAAGGAAATGCTCCGGTTCAAAATACTGGAGTTCCAAGTCCTGATTCAGTTTTAAGAGGAAAAAATGAAACTCTTCAAGCTGATACCATAACAAAAAAGACAAAGTATAAATATCGAGTTGAAAATAATAAAGGAAAAAGATTTTATGGATATTTAGATGCTTATAATCAAGCAGAAGTAGTGTCTTATTTACAAAATGAAGGTTATAAAATAATAAAAATTGAACCTCAAAATTCAATTCTTTCATTAAAAATAGGTGGTGGTAAGCTTAATTATTCAGAACTTGCTTTTATGCTTACTCAACTTTCTACTTATTTAAAAGCAGGAATACCTCTTATTGAAGCGATTAGGATTTTAGAGAAACAATCAGTTAAAGCAGAAAAGAAAAGAATATATTCTAATATTATTTATGAACTATCTAAAGGGGAAAGTTTTTCTAATGCTTTACAATCACAAGGAAATGTTTTTCCACCTCTTTTAATAAATATGGTTAGAACTTCAGAATTAACGGGAGATTTAACTGAAATCTTAGATGATATGCAACAATACTACGATTCAATTGATAGAACTAGAAAGCAAGCTATTAGTGCAATGATTTATCCATCAATTTTATTTGTATTTGCTATATGTGTATTAGTATTTATCCTTGCTTATGTAATTCCGTCTTTTGTAACATTGTTTGAACAAAATAATGCTGAACTTCCTGGTATTACTAAAGTAGTATTAGCAGTAAGTGGAGTTATAACGGATTATAAATTTTGGATAATAGGAATTTTATTAGTACTTACTATAACAACATTATTATTATATAAATATGTAAGACCATTTAGAAAAACACTTCAAACTTTAATTATGAAATTACCTGGTTTTGGAAATATAATTATTTATCGTGAAGTTACAATGTTTACTAAAACATTTGCTTCTTTATTAAATCATAATGTATTTATTACAGAATCAATGACTATTTTAAGATCAGTGTCTAATAATGAAGTGTTTAAAGATATAATTGATGAATCATTAGAATATTTAGCTAAAGGTGCTAAAATTAGTGATGCCTTTGAAGATAAATGGGCTTTCCCTGTTGTAGCTTATGAAATGTTAGTTACTGGGGAAAATACGGGAAGACTTCCAATGATGATGAGTTATGTAGCAGATTATTATGAAGATTTGCATGCTAATACTGTTAAGAGAATAAATACTTTTATCGAACCTTTAATGATTATATTTATTGCTATAATTGTAGGAATAGTAGTGGTATCTGTTATTGTTCCAATGTTTGATTTCTATGGTACTATTTTATAGGTGAGCTATGGAGTTAGTATATTTGATATTATTCTTTATATTTGGACTTGTTTTTGGATCATTTTATAATGTAGTGGGGCTAAGATTATGTAAAGGAGAAAGTTTAATTTCTCCTGGTAGTCATTGCGTGAAATGTAATCATAAGTTAGGGTCTTCAGAGCTAATTCCGGTTTTTTCTTATATTTTTCTTAAAGGAAGATGCAAAAAATGTAAGGAAAAAATAAGTATTATGTATCCAGTTATGGAACTTATAACAGGAGTACTTTTTGCTTTAAGTTATTATGTTTTTGGTTTTGATGATCAATTAATTTTAGCACTTTTAATGAGTTCGCTTTTTGTAATTGTGGTAGTTACTGATTTAAATTATTATATTATTTTAGATAGTATACTTGTAATATTTGGAGTTTTAGTTTTTGCTTATAATATAGTTACTAAAGGTTTTATGGATGCTTGTACTTATGTTCTTTTTGGTTTTATTATGTTTATCTTTATGTTTTTATTAATGAAGCTTGGTAATATTATATTTAAGGAAGAAAGCTTAGGAGGAGGAGATATAAAATTACTGGGAGTTTTAGGAATGACTACTAATGTATTTATGTCTTTTATTTCTCTTAGTTTAGGAGCTTTTTTAGCACTTCCTGGTTCGCTTTATTTTTATTTTAAAAAGAAGGATAAAATTATACCTTTTGGACCTTTTATAATTGCAGGTTTTTTAATAATGCTTTTTATGCAAGTTAGTTTTTCAGAAATTATAGATTTTGTAACTTTTATTTAGGATATATATATAATGGGTGATTTAGATGGAAAAGGTAGGAAGTAGTAAGTTTTATGAATTTATGACAAGAAATGTTAAAGAATTTAGTAAGATTAAACTTGTTATTATGGCCTTTTTAATAATTGGACTTGGAGCTTTTGCTTCTTATTTAATTACTTATTCTTATGCTATTTTTGGAACTGAAGTAGAAGGTGAGAAAGTAATAGAGGTTACAGTTTCTACTGATAATGTTAAGTAAAATTAATTTTCAAATATGATAGCTAGTTTTAGCTATTTTTTATTGACTGGAAAGCACTTTTGTGGTAAAATTTTAATGCACTTTAAAGGAGAGATGATAGATTTGAAAAAAACAAAAATATTAGCTAGTATTGGTCCTAGTAGTAATGAAGTAGAGACTTTTAGAGAAATGGTTATTAATGGAGTAAATGTAGCTAGAATTAATTTTTCTCATGCTACACTTGAGGAAAGAGAGAAAGCTGTTGATACTGTAATTAAAGTTCGTAATGAACTTAATTTAAATATAGGTATTTTATATGATACAAAGGGTCCAGAGTTTCGAAATGATGAGGTAGAAAATGGAGAGTTATTATTAGAAGAAGGTAAGGAAATAAAAATTTTTAAAGAGCATATTTTAGGGACTAAAGAAGGATTTTCTGTTAATTATCCGGAAGCTTTGGATGATTTAGAAGCTGGTAATATTATTTTACTAGAAAATGGATTAATGAAAATAAAGGTTATTAGTAAAACTAAAGATTATGTAAATTGTAAGATAATAAATGGAGGAGTTTTAGGTAATAAGAAAAGTTTAAATGTTCCAGATTTAAAACTAAATATTCCTTTTATTAATGATACTGATTATGAAGATATAGTTTATGCATGCAAGCATAATGCTGATTTTATAGCACTTTCATTTGTTTCTACTAAGGAAGATGTACTTAGTGTTAGAAAAATTCTAAAAGAACAAAATAGAGAAGATATTAAATTAATATCTAAGATTGAAAGTATGACTGGAATAAAAAATATTGATGAGATAATTGAAGTATCTGATGGAATTATGGTTGCAAGAGGAGATCTTGGGGTAGAAGTTCCAATGACTAAACTTCCTATATATCAAAAAATGATTATTACAAAATGTCGTGAAAAAGGGAAAATATGTATTGTTGCAACAGAGATGCTTGAGTCAATGAAAAAGAATTCTCGTCCTACTAGAGCAGAAGTAAGTGATGTTGCTAATGCGGTTCTAGATGGGACAGATGCTGTTATGTTAAGCGGAGAAACTACTACTGGTAAGTATCCAATAGAAACTGTTAGATTTATGGCAGATATTTGTGAAGAAGCTGAAAAGTTTTATGATAATAGTTTTAATTTTAAAGTTAAAACAGGTATTACGGAAACTATTGCTACTAGTGTAGTTGAAAGTTCTAAAGTATTTGATATTAAGTTGGTAGTGGCTTCTACTGTAAGTGGATATACCGCTAGAGGAATTAGTAATTTAAAACCTAATTGTCATATTTTAGCTACTTGTACAAGTAGTGAAGTAGCTAGAAGCTTAGCTCTTAATTATGGAGTTGTTACCACAGTAGTTCCTGTTGTTACTAGCACAGATGAAATTATTAAAATTGCTCGTAATAAGGCTATAGATATATTTAAACTTACTAAAGGAGATAAAATTTTAATTACTGGTGGTTCGGCTATTTCTCATAAGAGAACAACTAATTTTATGAAAATTGAAGAGATATAAGAGACTATTAAGATGGTCTTTTTTCTTTTGGTAATATTTGGTAATTGTCTTTTTGTTATTGCTTTTTGTAGCAAATATAGTACAATTTATTTGGAGGATAGATATGGAAAAAGAGAAATTGTTACTAGATTTAGAATATGAATTTATTTGTGATTTTATAAAACTTAGAAAAGATAATGGTCTTACTCAGGCCTCACTTGCTGAAATGGCTGGAGTAGTTAGAGAGAAAATAGCTAAAATTGAAAATCATTTAAATTCTCCTCAACTTAATTCATTAATTAAAATATTAGAACCAATAGGATATACTGTAAAAATAGTTCCTATAAATAAGGAGGATAGATAATATGGGGATGTATATAAAGGGTGGTTTAATTACGAGAATTGATATTTTTGATTATGATGATAGAGGTAAGGAATTGATTGATAAGTTCTTTGATTTTGATTTATTAACTAAAAAGGATAACTCTTATTTTATAAAGAAAGATATTTTTGATAAAGAATTTAAAAATTTAAGAATGGAACTTCTATCTTTGACTAATGAAGATTCTGATTGTTTTAGAAATAGTGAGGCATATGTACTTGGTACTACTATTGATAAACTTATTTCTAATAAAGTTTATTTAACTGATGATCATACGGAGTTTTATTTTGAAAACTATAAAGATGTTAAATTTGATACAATTTATTATAGAATTAGATATCGCTATCTTTCTATGAATATATATTTTATTACTCTTATTTGGGATATTGATAAGGTTTATTGTGAAGATGAATATTTCTTTAATTTGTTAGTTAATAACTTAGTAAGAAAAGCATTAACTAATAAACTTAAATACTTAACATGGTTTACGGTAACAAGTTAAATAAATTTTGCCTCTTTATGATATAATATAATAGAGGTGGTTATTGATGCGTGCTTTAGTGTTATCAGGGGGCGGTGCTAAAGGTTCTTATCAACTTGGAGTGTATAAAGCACTTAAAAAATTAGGAATAAAAATAGATATTATTACTGGTACTTCAATTGGTTCAATAAATGGAGCTCTTTTAGTAGCAGGAGATTATAAAAAAGCTAAAAAGATGTGGCTTAGTATTAAGACAACAGAAGTTTTAAATTATGACTTAGAAAAACCTAGTGATTATACAAAAGCTGCAAAAGAAATATTTGAAAATAAAGGTTTAAAATTTGATAAAGCTGAAGGATTTATTACGAAAGTAATAGATGAGGAAAAGGTAAGAAAATCTAAGATTGATTATGGTTTAGTTACAGTTAATTTAAAAAATAGAGTTCCTAAAATGCTTACTAAAGAAAGGATTCCTAAAGGAAAACTTGTTTCTTATATTATTGCTTCTGCTACTTGTTTTCCAGCTGTTGAAAAAAAGGAGATAGATGGTGAATATTATATAGATGGTGGTTATTATGATAATTTACCTATTAATTTAGCTGTGGATATGGGGGCAGATGAGGTTATTGCAGTTGATTTGGCAGCTATTGGAATAAAACAAAAAGTAAAGGATAAAACTGTTAAAATAGATTACATAAAGAATAAAAATAAAGAGCATTTTACTCTTAATTTTGATCCAGAAATAGCTCGTAGGAATATAAAAATAGGTTATAATGATACAATGAAACATTATAAAAAACTAGAGGGCAATATTTATACTTTTAAGAAAGGGGCTTTAGATAATAATTATAATAAAATTAGTGATTATTATATAAAGCTAATTAAAAAGATTTTACTTTCTGATAAAAAGAGTATTACTTTAACAGAGATATTAAAAAATAAAAGATATCAAAATATATTTTTAAATATAAAACAAAATAAAAAAATAGATAAAGAGATAAATAATTCTTTAGAGTATTTAGCAACTATTTTTGAACTTCCTGAGGAAAAAATATATAATATTGATGCATTTAATAGAAAGCTTATTAGAGAAGTTAAAACATTGGATTATATTACGCTTGATAAGAATTTAAAAGGGAAAATGCTTATAGGATATATTTATAATAAATATATGAATACTAGTGATAAAGAAGAAGTATATAAAAAATTATTTAATATTGCTTTAATTTTTCAAAAAGATTTTTTGGCAGCACTTTATTTAATTTCAATTTCTAATAAATATCCTTTAACATTGAAGAGTGAAAGATTTTATGAAGAAATTTTAAGTACTATAAAAAATTAAATGTAAAATATTGTCTAATTTACACTAATTGCTTGTCATGTTTTTAAATATAATATATTCTTAATATAGGGAGTGTGATAATAGTGATATATCCTTCAATTGACAAATTACTTTTGCATGTTGATTCTAAATATCGTTTAGTGCATATTGCAGCTCAAAGAAGTAATGAAATAAAAGAAACTCATCATTTACAAATGAAAGAGCAGGATTATATATCAAAAAAACCTATTGGTAGAGCATTAGAGGAAGTGGAAAAAGATCTAATTGAAATTAAAAAGAATTAGACTTTTTTATTTTAAGGAGAAGTAATATGAAAATAGAAAAATATCGTTATTTAACAAATGGAAAATATAAAGTAACTATTGATGATAAAGATTATATAATTTATGAGGATGTAATTTTGAAATATAATATTTTAGCTTTAAAAGAAATTGATGAAAAAAAGTTAGATTTATATTTAAAAGATAATGATTATTATGAAGCTTATTATTTAGCAATAAAATACATAAAAACTAAACTTCGTACTCCTAAGGAGGTTCGGGTTTATCTACTTAAAAATAATTATGCTAAAAACATTATAGATAAAGTTATTTTAAAGTTAGAAGCTGATAAATATTTAGATGATAATGTTTATACTGTTTCTTACATAAATGATCAAATATATTTAAAAAATGTTGGTCCTTTAAAAATTAAAAATGATTTAGAAAAATTAGGAATAGATAAGACTATTATCTTAGAGAATTTAAAGATATATACTAAAGAAAAGCAAGAGGAAAAAATCGAAAAATATATAAAAAAAGAGATTAAACTTAATAAAAACAAGTCAGAGGTAATGCTTAAAAATAATATACTTAATAAACTTATAAATAAAGGTTTCTATAAAGAAGATATTTTAAAATATTTAAATAATGTTTCTATAGATGAAGATGATTTATATAAAAAAGAATATGATAAACTATATAACAAATTATCAAAAAAATATAGTGGTAAGGAATTAGAATTTAAAATAAAACAAAAACTTAGTCAAAAGGGTTTTTATAACAATTAAAAAAGTGATGAAAATCACTTTTTTATTCACTAGTAGTTTCGTTACTTGAGCTAGCTTGAGTTTTTAGACTAGTCATATATTCATTATAAGCTTTTTTAAGTTCACTATCTTCAAATTTTAGGCCAGCATCTTCTCTAATGTTTTCTAATGTTTCATAGTATAGGGTAGGATCGGCATTTAATTTTTCACTTACTAAATCTTCTAAGATATCACTTTTAACATCATCAAGTTCAGGTTTTTCTTTTTCATCTAATTTATAGATAATATGATATCCATAAGTTGTTTTGATAGGGCTATCAGTATATTCTCCTTTTTTTAGAGCAAATGCTGCAGCATCGAATTCATCAACCATATCACCAGTTGAAATCCAGCCTAAACTACCACCATCACTAGCAGTAGAAGAATCATCAGAATATTTTTCGGCTAATTTGTCAAAGTCTTCGCCATCATCAAGTTTTTCAATAATATCTTCAGCTTGTTTTTTAGCTTCTTCATCAGCAGCTTCTTGTTCTTCAGTAGTCATATCATCAGTAGTATCTGGAGCGATTAAGATATGTTTAACTTCAATATCACCATATACCTCATTTTCATAGTAGTCTTCTATTTCACTATCTTTGATATCTTTTTCAACATATTCATTTACGGCAAGATTACGACGATAAGTAAGAGTTAAATATTCTTTAACATCATCATCATTTTCAAAACCATAATATGATAAAAGGTCTTCGTAAGCAATATCATTTTCTTCAGCTGATGATTTTAAATCTTCAATTTGAGAATCTATATATTCATTTTCTTCATCAGTTTCTTCATATTTGTCATTTAGAATTTCAGTATCTAATAAATCAACAAAGGCTTCTGCTCCATATTTATTTTTCAAGACGGTATATAAACTATCCGCTGAAACTCCACCATTTTCTAAAGATGCTACTTTTTGTTCTCCATTTTTAAGAGTTGGTATTTCGCCACATCCTACTACTGCTACCATGATGATAGCAAGTATAAAAATTTTTTTCCAGTTTTTCATTATTTCCTCCTTTTAAAACTACATATCTATCATAACAAAAATAAACGTTCTTGACAATAATTAGACATATATATTCACAAAATTAACCTATTTCCCATAAAATAATCTAGAACAAGAAAAAAAGGAGGAATAAATATGAATTATGTTTCATCATCAGCAATCGTATTAGTTTTATTTATCTTACTAATAATTATACTAGGTGCTTGGATTTAAGGAGGTGTAATTTATGAATAACAGAGATTGTTGTGAAGAGAATGTTAATACAACTCAACCATGCGCACCAAGATCATCTGGTCTTATAATAGCAGTAGTATTATATATATTACTAGCAATTATTTTAAGTTCGTTTAGAGCATGCTAAAAATAAAAGGTTAAAGCCTTTTATTTTTTTGCTACTTGAAAATAATGTGGTTTTATATTAGAATAGTAAAAAAGTTAAATTTAGATAGAGGGCGATAAGGTTGAAAGAAGTAGTTACTGATAATATTTATTTTGGATTTAGAAAAATGGAAAATTATAATTTTGATTTAGATGAATTAGAATATTATGAAGGATTAGTTTTACTGGAAAAAGAACATCGTAGTTTTAGTGTAAATGGTAAAAAGATAGTAGAGCTTTATAGAGATATTGAAACAGATGAAAGATTATATTTAACTGATGAGGGAGAAGTATTTAATTCTGATTGTTATGATTTTGTTTTTAATTTAGAAAGTATGAGTAGTTTTTTTGAAACATTTTCTCATATGAAATTAGATAGTGAAATAAAACTTAGTCTTTATATACAATATAAAGATTTAATTAAAATATTAAAAGATAAAAAGAGAATAGCTACTGAGACTTTAATGGATTTAAGCAGAGATTTACAAGTGTTATATATAATGTATAATAATATTACAAATATAGATAATACGCTTGATTCTTCTAAACCAAAGGTACGAATGGCTAAGGTTATTGATTTTAATACCTATAAAAATAATATTGATAAATCTCATACTTAAGTATGGGGTTTATTTTTAGATGAAAAGTATGTGAAAGATGTTGACTTCCTATTTTTATAATAATATAATGTTAGTATCCTAACAAAAAGGAGAGCAAAAATGGTGGATAAAAAAAGACTAGGAGTATCTTTTAAGATAATAGCAAATACAATAAAAAGAACTATACATCAAAGCCTAGATTATAATCTTACTGATAATCAAATGTTTATTTTGATTTATGTTGCTAAAAATCAAAGTAAGAAAGATATTTTACAAAAAGATATTGAAAAAATACTTAATATAAGAAGATCAACAACAACAGAGATATTGCAGATTATGGAAAGAGAGAATTTAATCAAAAGAATAGCTGTTTTGGATGATAAGAGATTAAAAAAAATTATTTTATCTGATAAGGGTTTAAATTATGTGAAACAGTTTGAGAAAAAAATTAAACAAGTAGAAAAATGTCTTTTAAATGATATAAGTGAAGAAGAACAAGAACAGTTTTTTAAAATTTTGGAAAAAATAAAAACAAATTTGAATAATATTAAATATTGAGATGAGGAGGAAATATGTTAAAACTTGCTAAAAAATTAGGAAAAAGAGAAATAATTTGTATATTAATAAGTATTTGTTTTGTAACTTTTCAGGTCTTTTTAGATTTAAAGATACCAGATTATATGACAGAGATTACTAAATATGTGCAAACAGAAGGAAGTACAATTAGTGATGTTTTAGATCCTGGTATTAGAATGGTTCTCTGTGCTTTAGGAAGCTTAGCATCTTCGTTTGTTGTAGGATATTTTGCATCTTATGTGGCTGCTAAATTTGCTAAAACTTTAAGAAGAGATGTATTTTTAAAAGTAGAAAATTTTGGAATGGAAGAAATTAAGAAATTTTCTACTAGTAGTTTAATTACTAGAACTACTAATGATATTACTCAAGTTGGAATGTTTATTGCTATTGGACTTCAGGTAATTATTAAAGCTCCAATTATGGCAGTTTGGGCAATAACTAAAATAGCAGGTAAGAATTTTAGTTGGAGTATTGCTACTTTTATAGCAGTAATTGTATTACTTGTAATGATATTTACGATAGTTTTAGTAGCTTTACCTAAATTTAAAGTAATTCAAAAACTTACTGATAATTTAAATAGAATTACTAGAGAAAATTTAACAGGTATTAGAGTAGTAAGAGCTTTTAATGCAGAAAGCTATCAAGAGAAAAAATTTGATAAAGCTAATCTAGATCTTACTAATACTAATTTATTTGCTCAGCGAATAATGGCTATTATGTCACCAGTAATGCAGCTTATTATGCAGGGACTTACTTTATCTATTTATTTTATTGGAGCTTATCTTATAAATGAAGCCAATATGCTTGATAAAATAAATATATTTAGTGATATGGTGGTATTTTCATCTTATGCTATGCAAGTAGTTATGTCATTTATGATGTTAACAATAATATTTATTCTTTATCCAAGAGCTAGTGTAGCTGCTCGTAGAGTATTAGAAGTTTTGGATACCAAAAATAGTATTAGATATGGTGATAAAACTGAAGGAGTAGAAGTTGGGACAGTAGAATTTAAAGATGTATCATTTAAGTATCCTGATGCTGAGGAATACTTACTTAAGGATATTAGTTTTAAAGCTAACAAAGGTGATACAGTGGCATTTATTGGTTCAACTGGAAGTGGAAAAAGTACTTTAGTTAATTTAATTCCAAGATTTTATGATGCAACTGAAGGAGAAGTTTTAGTAGATGGAATTAATGTTAAAGAGTATGAAGAAGAAGCTCTTTACGATAAACTAGGGTATATTCCTCAAAAAGCTGTTATGTTTAGAGGAACAATACTTGAAAATGTTGGCTATGGAAAGAAGAATAATAAGAAGTTCAGTGTAGATAAAATGAAAAAAGCTATTGAGGTAGCTCAAGGTAAGGAATTTGTAGAAAAAATGCCTCATAAATATAAAGAAAAAATAGCTCGTGGTGGTACTAATATAAGTGGAGGTCAAAAGCAAAGACTTTCAATAGCTAGAGCTATTGCTAGGGATCCAGAAATTTATATTTTTGATGATTCATTTTCAGCACTTGATTATAAAACAGATTTAACGTTAAGAAAAGAATTAAAAAAATATACTAAGGATGCTACTACTTTAATAGTGGCTCAAAGAATTGGAACTATAAAAAATGCTGATCAAATAATTGTTATTGAAGATGGAAAAATTGTTGGAAAGGGAAAACATAAAGATTTAATTAAGAATTGTAAAGTGTATAAAGAAATAGCTTTATCACAATTAAGTAAGGAGGAAATAGAAAATGCCTAGAAGAAGTGTAGAGAGTGCGACAGATTTTAAAGGCTCTATGAAGAAACTTGTTGTAAATTTAAAACCTTTTCTTCCTTTAATAATTCCAGCGTTTATATTGGCAATGATTAGTGCAATCTTTTCAATAATAGGTCCAGGAAAATTAAGTGATATTACAGATATTATTACTGAAGGAATGGTTACAGGGATAGATTTAGACAGAATAACAAAAATAGGAATATTTTTAATAATAATTTATAGTTTAAGTACAATTTTTGGTTATATTCAAGGCTTTATTATGGCTACGGTAACCAATAAATTTTCATATCAATTAAGAGATAAAATATCAAAAAAGATAAATAGATTACCACTTGGATATTTTGATAAAACTAGTTATGGTGATGTTTTATCAAGAGTTACTAATGATGTTGATACTATTGGTAACACTTTAAATCAAAGTATTGGTACTTTGGTAAGCTCAATTACCTTGTTTATAGGGGCTTTAATTATGATGTTTGTGACTGATCCTGTTATGGCAATAACTGCAGTACTTTCTAGTTTGATAGGTTTTGCTTTGATGAGTGTAATTTTAGTAAAATCTCAAAAATATTTTAAAGCTCAACAAGATGAACTAGGAAATATTAATGGTCATATTGAGGAAATATATTCTGGTCATGAAGTGGTAAAAGCTTATAATGGTACAAAAGAAGCAACTCAAAAATTTGATAAAATAAATGATAAACTTTATAAAAGTGCACGTAAAAGTCAATTTTTATCAGGACTTATGCCTCCGATTATGTCTTTTATAGGTAACTTTGGTTATGTGGCAGTCTGTATAGTGGGGGCACTTTTAGTTATGAATGATCAAATCACTTTTGGAGTAATCGTGGCTTTTATGATTTATGTTAGATTATTTGCTAATCCTCTTACTCAAATAGCTCAAGTTACTACTTCACTTCAAAGTACCGCAGCGGCTTCAGAAAGAGTATTTGCTTTTTTAGAAGAAGAGGAAATGACATCTGAAAAAGCTACTAAGCATTTAAAACGTGAAAAAGCTAAAGGTAATATTGAATTTAGAAATGTAACTTTCGGTTATGATGAGAATAAAATAATAATTAAGAACTTTTCAGCTGTTGCTAAAGTTGGAGAGAAAATTGCTATTGTGGGACCAACTGGTGCCGGTAAGACGACAATGGTTAATTTACTTATGAAGTTTTATGATATAACAAATGGTGATATCTTTATTGATGGTATTAATGTTAAAGATTTAACAAGGGAAAATGTACATGATTTATTTTGTATGGTACTTCAAGACACATGGCTTTTTAATGGTACAATAAAAGAAAATATTATGTATAATAATAAAGATATTTCTGATGAAGATATTAAAAGGGTATGTAAAGTTGTAGGACTAGATCACTATATTAAATCTCTTCCTATGGGTTATGATACAGTACTTAGTGAAGTAGAATCTTTATCAGCAGGACAAAAGCAACTTTTAACTATTGCTAGAGCAATGCTTGAAAATAAACCATTCTTAATTCTTGATGAAGCAACAAGTAGTGTTGATACTAGAACAGAAGAATTAGTTCAAAAGGCTATGGATGAACTTACTAAGAATAAGACGTCTTTCATAATTGCTCATCGTTTATCAACTATAAGAAATGCTAATTTAATTTTGGTAATGAAAGATGGTAATATAATTGAACAAGGAACTCATGAAGAATTATTAGAGAAAAAAGGTTTTTATGCAGATCTTTATAACTCACAATTTGAGAAGATAGAAGAATAAAAAAATGTGTTAAACATTAGTTAAAATGATACCGATTTATAATGTGGATAACAAACAAAGGT
>URXR01000010.1 GCA_900551925.1 uncultured Mycoplasmatota bacterium
TTTATTCACTTTACCACTCCCTATTATTTAGTTTTTTCCTCCTTTATTATACTATTTTTTATTTTATATTGTAAAGAAAAAAAGAGAAAAATCATTGTAATTTTTCCCTTACTAAAACAGTTACCTTTTTCATATCACATCTATTTTTCACAAAAGGAGTTATCTCTCTCATCACAAGTCCTAAATCTTTCACAGTACTAGCACCAGTTTTACTAATAGCTTTATCAATAATATCATTTATTTCATCATCACTAAGCATTCTAGGCATATATTCTTTTAAAATATCAATTTCCTTTTGATATGACTCTACTAAATCAGTCCTCCCAGCAGCTTCAAATTCTTTTATAGAATCATTTCTAAGCTTTATTTGTTTATTAATGCAATCAAGTAATAATTCATCATTTTCTTCTCTTTTTTTATTTATTATCTCTAATTGCATTGCTCCTTTTACTGATCTTAAAGTACTAAGTTTTACTTTATCCTTTTCCTTCATAGCAGTAATAAGTTCTTCTTTAAATTTATTTACTAAATCCATATTCTCCTCCTTTTATAAAAAAACAGAAATTAATCATTTCTATTTCTGTTATTTCTCTTATTACGTTTTTTAGAATTAATTATATTCTTTTTCTTTTCTTCCCTTCTTACTACTCCTGGTTTATCATAAAATTTACGTTTCTTGGCTTCAGAAAGGATTCCATCACGAGCACACTTTTGCTTAAATTTCTTTAAAGCACCATCTAAGTTACCCTTTACAGTTACTTCAGTCATATTAGCCTCCTTTCTTGCCTTTACTAATGGCTATTATAACATATTATTATTTACATTTCAAACTTTATTTGCTAAAAAGGCATTTTAAAGTTACCATTAGCTAAATTTTTCATCATTTTTTTACTTTGTTCAAACTGATTTAACAATCTATTAACTTCTTGAACCGATCTTCCACTTCCTTTAGCAATTCTTTGTTTATGACTTGCTTTTAATATTTCAGGATGTCTTCTTTCTTTTAAAGTCATTGAAAGAATAATTGCCTCAACATGAGCTAAATCTTTAGGATCAATATTAATATTATTAAGTCCCATTTTCTTAGCCCCAGGAAGCATCTTTAAAATTGATTCTAAAGAACCAAGTTTTTTTATCTGTTTCATTTGAGCTAAAAAATCTTCTAAATCAAATTTACCACTTTTCATCTTTTTTAAAGACTTCTCAGCTTCTTTTTCATCGATCACTTCATTAGCCTTATCAACGATTGATAAAATATCTCCCATTCCAATAATTCTAGAAGCCATTCTATCAGGATAAAAATAATCAATACCATCTAACTTTTCTCCTGTCCCAATAAACTTAATTGGAACATTAGTTAAATGTCTAACCGATAAAGCTACCCCTCCTCGAGTATCTCCATCAAGTTTTGTTAAAATTACTCCGGTAAGTTCTAGAGATTGGTTAAATCCGGTAATTACATTAATTGCATCTTGCCCCATCATTGAATCGATAACTAATAAAACTTCCTCAGGATTTACTTCCTTTTTAATATTTTTAAGTTCTAACATTAATTCTTCATCAATATGAAGTCTACCTGCTGTATCGATAAGTACATAATCATAACCATTTTCTTTAGCATAATTAATAGCATTACGGCTAATTAGAACAGGATCATTTTTGCCTTCATCATAAACTTCAATATTTAACTCTTTTCCAATTTGCTTAAGTTGATCAATAGCCGCAGGTCTATAAACATCACAAGCTACCAAAAGAGGTTTTTTATTATGTTTTTTTCTAAGTAAATTAGCAAGTTTCCCAATTGTCGTAGTTTTCCCCGATCCTTGAAGTCCTACAAGCATTAAAACTGCCGGATTACCCTTTAAATTTAAAGGAGCAGCTTCTCCTCCTAAAAGTTCTTCTAATTCATCTCTAATTATTCCTACGAACATCTCACCTGGAGAAAGACTTTTTTTAACCTCTTCTCCCAAAGCCTTTTCTTTTACCTTAGTTGTAAATTCTCTAACAACTTTATAATTAACATCAGCTTCTAAAAGAGCAAGACGTACTTCTCTAAGCATTGGATCAATATTTTCTTCAGTTATTTTTCCATGACCTTTTATATTTTTTAAAACTTGTTCTAATCTATCACTTAAATTCTCAAACATTTTTATCACCATAATTATTTTAGCATAACCAAAGAAAAAAGACAAAACTAAAACTTAATTTCCTGATTTGTCTATAATTTCAGAGTTGTCTTTAATTTATTTTTACTCTCTACTTTACAATTATCTAAAATTAAATTATTCTCATTAACACATCTATTATAATTCCACATATTGCCCCGATTAAATATAAAGCCACAAGTATTTTTATATTTTCTTTTTTATATTTATTTATTTTAAATAGTACTAATAAAGCAACTCCTGCTCCCGTAAGTAAACCTCCAATTAGTGCTCCAAAAGTAATAGCATTACTTAAAAATAGCTCTGTTAAAACCACACTAGCAGCACAATTAGGTATAAGTCCAATTAAACTAGTAAGTAAAGCTCCAAAAATATTATCTCTTAAAAATACTTTTTCTAAATATTCTCCTCCTAAAAACTCTAAAACTAAATTAATTATAAATGTACAAATAAGTATAAAAACAAAAATATTTAAAGTATGTTTAATACTAGCTAAAACTATACCTTCCTTACAATGACAATGTTCATCATGACATATTTCATAATTTAAATCATCTTTTTTCTTTATTACTAAATCTATAACAAAACCAAATAGCATTCCTAAAAATAATTTAATTCCTAAAATTTTAACTATTAAAGAAATTGGTGCCTGATTAGCAATTAAAAGTGGAAGCATTTCATCACTAGTAGCTAAATAAACTGAAAATAAAGTTCCTAGTGTTATAATTCTAGTCACATAAAGATTAGTAGCTAAAACTGAAAAACCACATTGTGGTACTATTCCAAGTAAACTTCCCAGTACTGGTCCAAATTTTCCTGATTTTTTTAATGTCTCTTTACTCTTTTTATTAAATTTATGTTCAAATAGTTCAATAAGTAAAAAAGCAATAAATAAAAAAGGTACTAATTTAACACTATCTACAATTGTTTCTAAAATAACTTCTCTCATTATAAAGCTCCTTCCTTACAACTTCTTTAATTCTAGCATACAAAAATAAAAAAAAGAAGTAGTTTTATTGTTTTACTAACTCTTTTTTTACTTTTTTAACAAATATTTTTTTATAAATTTCTTCATATTCTTTAACAAAAATATACTTTAAATTACTATTTAATTCCTTTTCTAACTCTAAAACTTCATTCTTATTCTCAAGAGGCAAATAAATAGTTTTTATAAGAGCTTTTCGAGCTCCAATTATCTTTTCTTTTAAACCCCCGACTGGTAAGACTTCCCCTCGTAAAGTTATTTCTCCAGTCATACTAATATCATTTTTTACCTTCATTCCTGTAAGAGCACTTATAATTGCCGTAGTTATCGCAATACCTGCACTAGGGCCATCTTTTTTTACCGCCCCATAAGGAACATGGACATGAATATCATTTTCTTCTAAAAGTTTATAATCAATTTTAAATTTAGTAACATTACTTTTAATATAACTAAGAGCAAGTTGTGCACTTTCTCTAAAAACATCTCCTAGAAAACCTGTCATGATAATATTACCATTGCCTTTAAAATAGTTTACTTCTATTTTTAAAATATCTCCTCCAACAATCGTATAACTCATGGCATTAACTACCCCAACTTGTTCTCTATCATCATTTTCTTTAAGTAAATATTTTTCACTACCTAAATATTCTTCTACTTTAAACTTATCAATAATATTTAACTCATTACTGCTCCCCATAACAATTTCTTTAGCAACTTTCCTAAGAATTAAACAAACCAGTCTTTCAAGTTCTCTTACTCCAGCTTCTTTAGTATAGTTTCTAATAATTTTTAATATTGCATCTTCAGTAAAAGTAATATTTTCTTTTTTTAAACCATGACTTTCAATATTATTAGGAATAATATAATTTTTACAAATATTAAATTTTTCATCTTCAGTATAACTTGCTATTTCAATTATTTCTAATCTATCTGCTAATTCATAAGGTATTTGATCTAAATAATTAGCAGTTAAAATAAACATTACTTTCGATAAATCATACTCTTCTTCCAAGTAATGATCAGCAAAGTACTTATTTTGTTCTTTATCCAAAACCTCTAATAAACTAGAAGCGGGGTCTCCTCTTAAATCTTTAGTCATCTTATCAATTTCATCAATTACAAAAACTGGATTAGAAGAACCAGCTTTACGCATCCCTTCGATAATCTTCCCAGGGCTAGAACCAATATAAGCTCTGCGATGTCCTACTATTTCTGCTTCATCATTTACTCCCCCAACAGAAATCTTTGTATACTTTTTCCCAGTAGCATTAGCAATACTTTTAGCAAAAGTAGTCTTTCCAACTCCAGGAGGGCCAACAAAACAAATAATAGGATTATTTACTCCCTTCGTTAATTTATTTAAGGCTAAATACTCTAGTATTCTTTCTTTTACATCTTTTAAACCATAATGCGTCTTATCTAAAGCTTCTTTAGCTTTCTCTAAATCAAGATTATCTTCTGTATAAGTATTCCATGGCAAACTAAGTACAGTATCAATATATGTTTTTACCATACCTATTTCACTAGACATTGGAGAAAGAGACTCATATCTTTTTATTTCTGTTTCCAATCTTTCTTTAACATGTTCTGGAAACTTAGAATCCTGTAATTTTTCTCGCAATAAACCAGCTTCATGATCTTTATTATAACTTTCTCCAAGTTCCTCTTTAATAGCTTTTATTTTTTCCGTTAAAATATATTCCTTTTGTGATTTATCTAGCTCATAACTAACTTTTGCTTCTATTTCTTGTTCCAAATTAACTAAAGCTATTTCCTTATTGATATCATCTAAAAGCATCATCACCCTACTAGTAGGCTCTACTTCATTTAAATACTCTAATTTTCTCTCGTACTCAAAAGGCATAAATACTGCTAAAATATCTGTAACTTTAGAAATATTATTTACTCCTAAAATCTGAGATAAAATACTATTACTAACTCCAGGAGTCCTTTCAATATAGTATTCCATTTGTTTTATTAAACTTCTCGTATAAGCCATTTGCTCTATAGGTAAAAGTTTCTTAGTTTTAATCTCTTCAAATCTTGATACTTTTACTTTATCAACTTCATTTACATAAGATAAAACTTTAACTCTTTTTAAACCCTTGATAATTATTCTCGTTTTATTATTAGGAAGATCAAGCTTCATACTTATATAACCAATTATTCCAATTCTCGGAAAACTAGTCTTATCAATATTATCTTCCATCTCATCATTAGGATGAATGATTAATATATGTTTATTATAGTAAGATTCTGCTAAAGAAATTAATTCTTTATCTTTCATATTCTCTAATTCAAGTCTTATTTCACTAAAGGGAAAAAGGATAATATTTTTAAGAATTAAAACTGGTAATCTTGTCTTATCCATCTTTTTCCCTCCTTAAAAACTATTTCTTCTTATTATATATCAAATTTATTTTTTCGCAAGTAAATTCTACAACTTTTTAAAGTTTTTTTTAGTACTATTTATTTGGTGAAATTTATGAAAGTAAAAATTTTTGATGAAGTTCATGAAAAAGATTTAGAAGATTCCGTAAATGATTTTTTAGAAGATTTAGAAGGAGATATTATTGACATAAAATATCAAGTAAGTATATCTGTATTCGGAGAAGAACAAGTTTATTGTTTTAGTGCTATGATTATTTATACAAAATAAAAGTCTTTAGATTAAACCTCTAAAAACTTTTTTATTAATTTTATATACTCATCTTGGCATGCTAAACAAGTATCTATTAAATAATTTTTATCTTTTTCATATTCTTTAAATCCTCGGTAATAAAGAAGTTTATGCTTATCATCAATAATAAAAGGAATGATTTCATTTTTAAGACATTCTTTAAACATAATTATTCTTCCTACTCTACCATTACCATCTTGAAAAGGATGAATTCTTTCAAAATAATAATGAAATTCAATAATATCATAAATAGTTTTTTCTTTTTTATCTTTATATTTAGAAAGTAATTTTTTCATCTCTTTTTCTACTTCTTTAGGATGTGTTGTATCACGTCCACTTACTTCATTAGGAAGAGTTTTATATTCTCCAACCATAAACCAATCCTTGCGAAAATCACTTGTTCCTGATTTTAAAATTTTATGAAATTTTTTAATCATTTCTTCACTCAAGTCTTCATCATAATGATCAAGCATATAATCAAAAAGTGCAAAATGATTTATAGTTTCAATAATATCATCAATATTATTAGATTTTTCTGGAGTAGTATTAGTTTCAAAAATATATCTAGTTTCATCTTTAGTAAGTTTGCTTCCTTCGATTCTATTCGTATTATAAGAAAAAACTATTTGTGTATTATGATAAATATTCCCCTTTAATTTTGAAGCTTTCTGACTCAATAAAGCCTTAATAAACGTTTGAAACATACTATCAACTCCTAAATATATTATACACAAAAAATAGATATTTGCATATCTATTTCGTTTTATTTTCTTTCGACATATATCGACAAATTCTAATTTATTAACTCATTTGGTAAGCTTCTAATCTTTTTCCATTATGAAGGAATTTTACTACTACCTCCGTAGGATATCCTAAATCTTTTTTATACTCTAAATTTACTGTTACCCTATAAGCACTATCATCAGTAGTATTAGCATAACTATATGAACCTGTTTTTAGCTCATTTACACTCGATCCTACCACTTCAGGAAGTTCTTGTTTTCGATCACCATAAATATTTTGTTCAATATATTTATATACCGTATCAGAAGCTTCTAAAACAAAATTATCAATATAATTTTCTTTTATAAATTCCGTTCCTCCAACATCATTTTTAGAAACCTTATTTTCCAAATTATAAAAATCAATAGCAAGCATTTGAGCTACTAAACGAGCATATTCTTCTTCATCTACTTCCTCAGCACTTAATACTTTAGCAAGCTTTTCAAAAAGATTCTTATAAACCTCCGGTTGATCAGCTTCCAGCGTATAACCATATTCTGGTATTTCATTTATTACCTTAGCATGATTCTCTTCCTTTAAAAACACAAATTTACAAAGAAGAAATCCTCCGACAGCTATTACTAAAACTGCTATTAAGATTATTAAAATAACTACTTTCTTTTTTAATTTACGCTTCTTTTTCATGATTCCTCCTCATAATTTGTTGAAAATTCATTACTAAAATAATCATAAACAATTATATCATTTGAAACATCAATTATTTTTTGAGTATATTCTTTATTTTTATTGATATAATCCTCACTCAAAGGCACATTTTTCAAAAGTTTATACTCTTCTTTATTATCATTATAATAAACATAATTAGTTACAAAATTACCATTTGGAAACGCTACAGTATTATCCTTTTTATTCATAATATCGCTTCCTAAAGCATACTTATTATAAACTCCTAACATATTAGAAAGAGTTGGAGCTAAATCATACATTCCCATCGCAGTAGAAATAGTATCACTATAATTATCTTGAAATTCTTGATCATTAGACCATATTATAAGCGGTACTCTTCTATTTATCTCTTGCCAGTAATAATCTAATTCTTGATAATCAGGATCCTCGCTATCTAACACTCCATCAGTTTCTGGATCATAATTATAAAATCTATTCCATTGTGAAGTTGAAACTCGAGCATCATGATCCCCATAAATTACAATGACTGTATCATCTAAAATTCCTTCCTTTTCAAGTTCCTCTACTAAAAGTCCTAATTGCTTATCAGCATAATGAGCCGAAATTAAATAATCTCCTAGTTTAGTTCCTTCCATATATGGATAAGTTTTTCCATTAACTGTCAAAGTAACATCAAGTTCATCTCCAAATAATTCATTATATTCAAATGGAGTATGATTACTTAAAGTAATAAGAGTTCCATAAAACTTATCATGTTCTTCATTTATTTGTTTAATATACTCTACTGACTGTTTTATAAACGATTCATCACTAAGACCAAAACCTATCTCTTCATCTATTTCATAATAAGATTTATCATAAAAATCATCATATCCTAATTTTTGATGCATTATATTTCTATTCCAAAAATCCCCTGTATTGGCATGCATACTAAATGTATAATATCCTTTATCTTGCAATAGTTGATACATTGAAACATATTCTCTATCTGAATAATTTATAAATACTGTCCCACTAGAAACTGGTAAAAGTGATGTTGCTAAAGTAAATTCTGTATCACTACTAGTACCAAAACTTACCTGTGAATAAAAATTATCAAAATAAAGTCCTGTCTTAGTAAGTTTATTTAAATTAGGAGTTACTTCTTTACCATTTATTTTCATACCGATTAACACCTGTTGCATACTTTCAGCATGAACTGCAATGACATTTTTACCTTTAAAAATATCCGTATACCTATTAGTTTTATCTTGATTACCACATTCTTCATAATATTCATCTATTTCTTTATAGGCTTTATCTTTCCCAAATAACGTTGCCATCTGTGGTTCAATACTTTTAACCATATCATTTATTTGATATAAATAAACCCCAAAACGTGATACTAAGTACTCTCTATTCCATTGATTATATAATCTAGAAAAATCAACAGGTTTTAGAGTTGCTAAAAATATAACAAAAATAACAATTATCCAAGTATATAAAGTTTTAAATACTGTTTTTCGATTAACTCTTCTAAAAGCACTTTCTTCTTTTGTTTTATTCTTCTTCTTTAATCTATTATTTACCACAATCAAAGCAATAGGAAGCCAGAAAAAGATAAAAAATTTAAGTTGCAATAAATCTGTTACAACATTAGACTCTCCCGTCTCATGATTAGCCAAAGCAAATGAAATAAAAGTAACAGAAATAAACGAACTATAATAAAAGTAATAAATTATATTAGCTAAACACACTGTTAAACTAACTATTGAAATAATTAATAAATAAGCAAAACGATATTTCTTCTTAAAAAAGAAATAAAATGAAGCAAAAATAAGAGAAATTACTAAATCTGCCAGCATCGGTCTAGGATTAAAAGGACTACCTATGGTAAATCCTCTTAATATCATTCCATTTATAACAGCCCCAATTACATAAAGAAATACTAATTTATTATCTAAAATAATATATTTAGTAGTTTTAACAATACTTTTAACTATTTCTTTGATTTTTTCTTTATTTATTTTCTCTGTTATTCTCTCTTTTAATTTTTTCTTTTCCTTCAACGGTTTCTTTTGATTTTTCTTTATCAGATTTTTCTTGGATTTTCTTTTCTCCATCTGATTTTCCTTTTTTATCTTTTTTCTCATAAACACACTTCCCTTGTTTTCTGAAAACATTAACATTGATAGCCATACCTATTACAAAGAGATAGGCAAGCAAATATAACCATATTAATAAGATTAAAATATTAGCAAAATTGCCATATATCACATCATAAGAGGCAATATCAGTTATATAAAAAGCAAAAACATCTGTAACTAATATCCAACTAACTGTAGTAAAAATAGCTCCTTTGGTAGTAGTTTTACTTTTTATTTTAGCATCTGGTGCTATTGTATAAAGTAATTTTATAATTGTGTAAATTATTAAATAAGATACTAAAATTTTAACTATTTGATAAACAAAACTATAATTATATAAATTCGTAATATCAAAAACCTCTATTAAAACATTAACAATTACATCTCCTAAAAGAGGGATAACTACTACGAATAATAACAAAAGTACAATCATAATAGTCATTACAAAAGATTTGACTTTAAGTTTCAAAAATCTAGGAGGTTTAACCCCATAAAGCATATTAGAAGCATTTATAATAGAAGCCGGAGCATTAGAGCCCATTAAAAGATATAGCACTAAAATAATCGCCACGCCCTCAAGCTTCATATTATCAGATAAAGATACTAAAATATCTACAAGTACATCAGGAATAACTGCACTAAGAGAATCTATAAAATCAAAACTTTTTGTAATATAAGAAGCTGCAATAGCACTAATTGCAGCTATTGGAATTATGGACATTAAGAAATAAAATGCTATCTGACCAGGCAAAATTTGCATCTCTGGTTTTTTCAATATCTTAAAAAAAGTTTTAAAAGCTTTTTTTACTTTTTCCATTATTTATAATTTTGTTCCTTATCCAAACGCATTTCAATACTAGCTTCATTAATAGCATCATCAATTGTTTTTATCTCATCAGTAATCATACTATATCCAATCGCCGCTCCAAAACCATGTGGCAATTTTTCAAATTCACGAGATAATTTATTAATATATGTATTAACTTGCGTCTTATTATAACCAATCAAATATATCAAGAATTCATTTCCATCTGTTCTAATAATTTCACTTTTTTCAAGTTGAGTATTAATTAAAATAGCCGCAGCTTTCTTAATTAACATATTACCTTCTTCTTGTCCATAATTATCATTTACATATTTTAAATTATTAAGATCGGCAATAATAATAGTTCTAGGAGTAATCTTTGCCTCATCCCATTCATCTATATGGGCTCTTAAATAATTTCTATTTTTAAGTGAAGTTAACATATCATTATATTTTAATACATCTTCTTTACGTAATAATTTAAGATTTTTTCTACTCTTCGTAAAAGCTACTAATAAAAATAATATGATAACAGGAATAATTATTATTAAGACTACTAATAAATATAAATTTCTAAATCCACCTTCATTTAAAGTATTTTCTAATAAATTATTAATACTATTAATCTTTACATCATTAGAGTCAGCATACATTAGTATGAAATTTATAAAATCATATAACACATCTTCATCATTTTGAACAAAAAATCTATAAGAAGCTTCATAGTCATCCTTTAAAAGAGGATAGTACCCTGTTAAATCACCTTTTCCCATATAATAGTAATAATCTACTTCATCTAAAACTAAAATTGCATCTTCAGGAATTTGATCAGTAGCTTTAGATACTGGTTTTAAAATACTATTATAATTATCATTTAAATAAGTTTCTAAATAAGTATTATCTAAAGTATATAATTTTCTATTAACTAATCCTTCTTTAGAAGTAATTGGATAATTAGTATTGCTTAAAGCAATCATTTGAGGATTAAAAGCATTAATAGTATAATTACCCTCTGTATTTTCATACTCAAAATCTATAAAAGCAATATCTACTTCACCATTTTTTATCGCTGTAGCTAATTCATCACTAGATGAGTATTCTTTATAATTAAGTTCTATATCAGCCATATTAGAAAGTAAATTTATATATTCTCCAGCAAAACCATACAAATGATTTCCATCTTTTATATTATAAGTACTATCATCTACATAACCATAAGTATAAACTCTTCTTGATAAAGATGTAGTCTCCAAATCAGTAGCATCTGTATTATCTAAATAAAAATTCATAAATTCTTGTTCATAGCTACCCATATAATTATCATTTTTAAAAGCTTCTAAATATTTGGTCATAATATTATTTAATTTATCATTATCAGTTGGTCTAAGAACTATTTTATTAGTCAAATTATTAAAAGTATAATTTATATAAATATTATTAGTAACAATTTCTTTTAAAGCATAATAACGAGGAACTATAGCATAATCTATATCATTTTTCTTTAAATCACTAATAACTTCAGAAACATTACTATAGTCACTATAAGTAAAATTAGAACCAACACTATCAGTAATTATTTCTTTTTGATCTTCAAGTACTCCTATTTTGTTCTTATAAATAGTATCTAAACTTGAAATAGAACCTTCATCATTAGAAATTAAAACATAATTATCTTCGGTAAACAAAATATCATTTTCTTCTATTTTTTGACTATTATCTAAAACTAAAAATGACAATCCCTCTAAATCTTCAGTACTTTGAGAATAATTATAAGATTTACGATTAAACTCTAAATCCGTTTCTCTTTCTATTTTACCTAAAAAGTCAAAAATAATTCCTTCCCCATCATCTGCTAAAATACTAAGATTATTAGGAACATTAATATCTATTAGAGTTTCCTTATTCTGCATAATCCATTGTCTTTCTAAAATAGTAAGACTAGTATCCTCATCTTCTGCTATTAAAAAGAAATAAATTCCTGCCCCAATAAGTATTACAATAATTGTAATAATACAATATTTAACATAATTAAACTTAGATACTGTTTTCTTCTTTTTATTCCTTTTCTTATTATTTTTATTTTTCATTATAAAAACTCCTTAAAAAGTAAATTTTTTGGCAGTAGCACTCTTATAACCAATTATAGGATAACCTTTAGCATTTTCATTTTCATTAGTTACAAATAATTGAATATCATAAAAAGATATTTGATCATCTTCTAAAACTTTAGTAACAGTAGTATTTAAAGCCCTACTACTAGCAGTCTTCGTTCCTTCTTTTACTTCTACTATAACATTAACTATTTTTCCACTAATATGAACGGAAGCTGAATTTACATAACTTTTTTCTTCCACTGCTTTAACTATTTCATCTTGTTGCTCATCAGTAATTTCAACCTCTTCAATACCATCAAGCCTATTACCATAAACTGGTTCACCAGCAGAAGGCATAACCATTCCATATAAAAGCCATCCAAAAAGAAATAATCCTAAAAATATACAAAATACAATAGTAGTATACTTATTTTCTTTTAATTCTTTAATTAATTTTTTAAACATATATCCAACTCCTTACTTTAAACAATTATACCTTAATTTGGAATAATAATCAATTACTTCTTATCTAAAATATTTCTTAAAAGTCTACTTGCTAAACTAGGACTAGCTTTCCCTTTAGATTCTTTCATAATCATTCCCATTAAAAACTTAAATGCTCTATCCTTACCATTTTGATAATCCAAAACAGATTCTGGATATTTTTCTAAAACAGCATTTATTATACCTATTATCTCTTCTTCTGAATCCAATTGTTTATTTTTATTTAAAATTGTCTCAACCAAAGTATCACTTTCCATAATATCAGAAAGTATATCTTTAAAAATTTTAAAAGAAATTTCTTCTCTTTTCAAAGATTCTACAACCCTTAAAAACTTCTCTTCATTTAATTTAGTATCAAAAATACTAACTCTATTTTTATTTAAATACGAAGCAATATCTCCCACCAAAAGATTACTTGCTATTATAAAATCAATGTCTTTATCAAGAAAAATATTAATAAAATCAGAAAGTTCTTTATTAGCAATAAGTTTTTCTGTATTAATTAAAGAAATTCCTTTATTTAAATATATTCTTCTTCTCTCATCAGGAAGCATAACTAAATCTTTTTTAATATCTGAAATATCTCTATCCTCTAAATATAAATAAGGAATATCTGGTTCTGGAAAATAACGATAATCCGTATCAGAATCTTTCTTTCTCATAAAAATCGTAGTTTTAGTCTCAGCATCAAATTTTCTAGTTTCTTCTTCTAACTTTTCACCACGTTCTAAAAGCTCTGTTTGTCTTTTCACTTCATAATCTATAGCTTCCCCAATATTAGATATAGACCCAATATTCTTTATTTCTGCTCTTACTCCTAAAGACTCATTATTACTAACAGAAATATTAACATCACATCTCATTGAACCTTCTTCTATTTTACAATCAGAAACTCCCAAATAAAACATCAGTTCTCTAAGTCTTGAAGCATATTCCATAGCCTCTTCTTTACTATGCATATCAGGACAAGAAACAATTTCTATTAAAGGAACTCCTGATCTATTATAATTAAGAAGCGTTTGCCTATTATAATGAAGACTTTTTGCTGTATCTTCCTCAATATGCAAATCAGAAACTCCTATTTTTTTAGAAACTCCATCTACATTTATTAAAATATAACCATCTCTTCCAATTGGTGTATCAAATTGAGTAATTTGATATCCTTTTGCCAAATCAGGATAAAAATAATTTTTACGATCAAAATGCATCTTTTTACTTATAGTCATATTAAGTCCTAAACAAGCTTTTATCGCTTTATTAATAACTCCTCTATTTAAAACAGGTAAAACTCCAGGATATCCTAAATCTATCTCATTGATATTAGTATTAGGATTAGAACTATAATCATTTAAAGAAGGAGAAAAAACTTTCGCTTTAGTTTTTAATTCTAAGTGTACTTCTATCCCAATTGTAGGTTTATAATTATTCATTATTATCCCTCCTTGGATCTAAATTTAAATCAAGTTCCTTTTCTAAAAAAGCTCCTAATTTATAAATTACCGCTTCATTAAAACGATCACCAATAATTTGCATTCCAATAGGAAGATTACTTTTCGAAAAACCAATTGGTAAACTCATTCCTGGAAGTCCCGCCATATTAACAGGAATAGTAAGGATATCATCTACAAATGACTTATTAGGATCATCTAAGCTATCTCCTATTTCATAAGGAAGACAAGTCGTAGTAGGCCCAATAATAAGATCAAACTCTTTAAACACTTTAAAAAATTCTAAAGAAATACTTTTTCTTATCTTTAATGCTTTCGTATAATATTCTTTAACATTTTTACCACTAAGCATAAAAGACCCAACCATAATTCTTCTTTTTACTTCATCACCAAAGCCTTCACTTCTTGTTTTATAATAAAAATCATCAATATCTTTAGCATCCGAAGTAGCATAACCATATTTTATTCCATCAAATCTTGCTAGATTAGAACTAGCCTCTCCTAAAGCAATAATTTGATAAAGAGGTACAGCATATTTAAGTAAAGGAATATCGACAACCTCTAATATAACTCCTTTGCTCTTTAAAAGTTCACATATTTCTTTAAATTTATTTCTAATTTCTTCATCAATAACGTCACTAATATAAAACTTAGGAATAGCAATTTTCATACCTTTTATATCTTCCCCAATAAGTTTTGTAACATCATCATTAATCTCTTCCTGTGTTAAATCATTACTATCCTTCTTACTTAAAATATTTAAAAGTAAAGCATTTTCATAAACATTCCTTGTAATTGGCCCAATTTGATCTAAACTAGAAGCAAATGCAATCAAACCATAACGCGATACTCTTCCATAAGTAGGTTTCATCCCTACTGTTCCACAAAAAGCTGAAGGTTGTCTAATCGAACCGCCTGTATCAGAACCCAAAGCTAAAGGAACAATTCTCGAAGAAACACAAGCCGCACTTCCTCCAGACGACCCTCCAGGAACTAACTTTTCATTCCATGGATTTTTAACTGGACCAAAATAACTAGTTTGATTAGAAGAACCCATTGCAAACTCATCCATATTAAGCTTACCAATAATAATCATTCCAGCTTCTTCAATAAGACGAACTACGTATGCATCATAACTAGGTTCAAAATTACTAAGCATTTTAGAACCTGCTGTCGTAATAATATCACGAGTTATAATATTATCTTTTAAGGCAATAGGAATGCCCCATAAAAGACTATCTTTTCTAACATTATTTTCAAGTTCCTTAGCCCTTTTAATCGCACCTTCTCTATCAACATTTATAAAACAATTTAAATTATCCTTATCAACTCTATCTAAAGCTTCAGTTACTAAATCAAGAGGTTTTATTTCACCTTTAACTAATAATTGATGTAACTTGTCAATACTTAAATCTAAATACTTACTCATCAAAAACACCCCTTACCTCGATAAATTTATCATAGCTTTGTGGCGCATTTTTAATAAGAAGTTCAGAATTTTCACTTAAAATAGCCTCATCATCAAAAGTTTTACACTTTTCTAATGAAGGACTAATAAGTATTTCTTTCTCTTCTAACTCTATTTCATTAAACTTATCTATTTCATTAAATAAAGCTTTAAGTTGATAAGAAAATTTATCTACTTCTTCTTCTGTCAATTTTAATCTACCTAACATAGCAACATGAAGTACTTCATCTTGAGTTAATCTATCCAAGTAAAACGCCTCCTTTAATTCTTTATTATTATATCAAAAATAAAAAAAGAAGTAAATGTAATACTTATTAAAGTAAAAAAATAGACAATTCATAAAAAATTGTCTATACATATTAACATGCTCCAGGAGAATAAGAGCCACTGTAATACCATGTATCATACATAACGGAAGATCGATAAACATTACCTGCTTGATCTCGAACTTCAAATTGAGTTGCTACCTGAATAGTCCTTGCCCTAGAAGTTGGTGCAATTTGATAATTAGTTTGTCTATAATTACTAGTACCTGTTTTAGATTCCCAACCAGCAGAAGCAAGTCTAGTAGAAACACCACGATAAGCACAAGTAATCGAATTATTACTACTTACACCTCTATTATAACAATACCCCCATCTCATACCATTTAATCCAGATAAATTATCGCTCATGTAATATCTAAATTTCCATCTACCACTAGCTTTTTGATAAAAACAATGTTTATAAATAGTCGGAGGTGTTATATCTTGTCTTACATTAGTACTTACTACACTACTTTTATTTCCAGCATTATCAGTAACCTGTACATACATAACTACATTTCTATTTGTTTTACTCCACACTACTTTAGAATTTGTAGGAACATTACTACTCATACTTGAAGAAGATGTCCCATATTTTTTCGAATCTATTCCAGATCCTCCCGTATCATTAGCATTTACTGTTACTGTTACATCTTTATTTGTCCAGTTACCAGAACTAGAATTACTTAACGTTACTGTTGGTGCAGTTCTATCTAATTTTGCAGTTATATTTCTAACTATATCACTACTACCTTCATCACTTCTAGTTGCTACTATTTTAGTAGTTGTCTCTCCTTCATCTTCTATAAAGAAATCTTTTTCCCCTATTGCTATATCTTCTCCATCTATCTCTATAGAATTATATTGAAAATTATAATAGTCAAGTTTTACATATATATATCCATTTTTCCAACTACCATCATATTCAGGAAGAGCTTCTAACTCTTTATTAGTAAATCCTGTATTTTTATGACTTTCATACTCTTCTTCTGTTATATAATATTGATTAACATTAAACTTTGTATTTGTTGGCTCTTTATAATTTACTGTTGTACATTTTACTTTGTTGTAACTATTATCCATCGCATAAACATCATTTTCTCCATATTCTGGAAAATAAACTGTTGTTGTTACACTTTTTTTATTCTTATCAGCATCACTTAATTGTTCTTCATCACTCTTAGTATCTTTATTTATTACATAAACACTTGTAATATACCCATCTTCCTTATTACTTGTTGCTGTTAATGTTACATATAAACCATCATCAGTATATCCAGTTGTCTCCTTATCTACTACACATGTTAATGATCCATCAGAACTTTCTCCTTCTTCAGAATCTTCTCCACTACCAGAATCATTTCCATTATTATCAATATAATTTACCGCATCACAATAAAATTTTTCTTCTTCAGTTATATATTTATCTTCATCTTCTCCACATATCATACAAGCATAATAATTTATTCCTAATCCTTTATTAGCTGCTACTACATAGCTTTTCTCCATACAAGAATTATCATCAGCATCTACAAACTCATTATCTACATATTTCAAAGTAGATAACTCTTGTACGGATATATAATCCATTGTTTTTTCCGAAGTATCTCTAGGCAGTCTTTCTTGATTTTCAGAGTAATAATTTTTTCCTGCTAAAATCATTTGTTTTTTTACATCTTTATTATATTCATCTTTACTAATTGCTATATAACTACTTATATTAGGTATTACTACTACCGATAATATTGCAATTATTACTACAGCTGCCAAAATCTCTACTATCGTAAATCCTTTTCTTTTCATTGTCATAACCTCTATTCTTTATAGTATTTTCAATTATAATTATACAATATTATGCATAATATTACAACATTTAAATTCAAACAAAAAGTTGACTTTAGGAATATTTTATGATAAATTTATTATGCTTATTTAAAAAGGAGGAATTATTATGGCAAAAAATGTATCTAATAGAAAACCAAATATTAAAAATTTACGTTCTCATGCGTTAAATAGTACTAAGAAAAAACAAAGTTTAAATAAACAACCAGTTACTTTAGAAAATGGCGAAAAAGTTAAACTTTCAGTAAAAGAAATAAGAACTATGAAAAAAAATGTTGCTTAAAAGTAACATTTTTTTATTATAAAAATAGGTAATTCTTATATATTACCTATTCTAATTATTAACATTTTCCTGGTGAATATCCACCCGAATAAGTCCATCTATCTGTATAATTAGGAGATGTATAAATATTTCCCGCTTTATCTTTAACTTGCATACTTGTAGTAGCTTGTATAGTTCGAGCTCCACTTGTAGGTTTAATATTATAACCAGTTTGTCTATAAGCAGGATCATAATAAGCAGTGCTCCAACCTGTAGCAATCATTCTATTATAAGCTGATTTATAAGAACACATATAAGAACTAGGACAACCCGGACATATACTATAACAATAATTCCATCTATATTGTGATAAGCCTGAACCTCCTGTATCCCTCATATAATATCTAAATTGCCAAGCAGTGCTAGTTTTTGTATAAAAACAATGTGAATAAACTGTCGGAGGTGTTATATCTTGTCTTACATTAGTACTTACTACACTACTTTTATTTCCAGCATTATCAGTAACCTGTACATACATAACTACATTTCTATTTGTTTTACTCCACACTACTTTAGAATTTGTAGGAACATTACTACTCATACTTGAAGAAGATGTCCCATATTTTTTCGAATCTATTCCAGATCCTCCCGTATCATTAGCATTTACTGTTACTGTTACATCTTTATTTGTCCAGTTACCAGAACTAGAATTACTTAACGTTACTGTTGGTGCAGTTCTATCTAATTTTGCAGTTATATTTCTAACTATATCACTACTACCTTCATCACTTCTAGTTGCTACTATTTTAGTAGTTGTCTCTCCTTCATCTTCTATAAAGAAATCTTTTTCCCCTATTGCTATATCTTCTCCATCTATCTCTATAGAATTATATTGAAAATTATAATAGTCAAGTTTTACATATATATATCCATTTTTCCAACTACCATCATATTCAGGAAGAGCTTCTAACTCTTTATTAGTAAATCCTGTATTTTTATGACTTTCATACTCTTCTTCTGTTATATAATATTGATTAACATTAAACTTTGTATTTGTTGGCTCTTTATAATTTACTGTTGTACATTTTACTTTGTTGTAACTATTATCCATCGCATAAACATCATTTTCTCCATATTCTGGAAAATAAACTGTTGTTGTTACACTTTTTTTATTCTTATCAGCATCACTTAATTGTTCTTCATCACTCTTAGTATCTTTATTTATTACATAAACACTTGTAATATACCCATCTTCCTTATTACTTGTTGCTGTTAATGTTACATATAAACCATCATCAGTATATCCAGTTGTCTCCTTATCTACTACACATGTTAATGATCCATCAGAACTTTCTCCTTCTTCAGAATCTTCTCCACTACCAGAATCATTTCCATTATTATCAATATAATTTACCGCATCACAATAAAATTTTTCTTCTTCAGTTATATATTTATCTTCATCTTCTCCACATATCATACAAGCATAATAATTTATTCCTAATCCTTTATTAGCTGCTACTACATAGCTTTTCTCCATACAAGAATTATCATCAGCATCTACAAACTCATTATCTACATATTTCAAAGTAGATAACTCTTGTACGGATATATAATCCATTGTTTTTTCCGAAGTATCTCTAGGCAGTCTTTCTTGATTTTCAGAGTAATAATTTTTTCCTGCTAAAATCATTTGTTTTTTTACATCTTTATTATATTCATCTTTACTAATTGCTATATAACTACTTATATTAGGTATTACTACTACCGATAATATTGCAATTATTACTACAGCTGCCAAAATCTCTACTATCGTAAATCCTTTTCTTTTCATTGTCATAACCTCTATTCTTTATAGTATCATCAACTATAATTATATAGTAATAATTTTACTTTTTCAAGATCATAAAAAAACTTCACATCATTCAATGTAAAATTTTTTAATTTTTGCAATATTGGATAAATTATCTAATACATATGAAGCACTAACAACAATATCAGCATCTCTTACTTTATCTAAAACTTCTTCACAAATGCCTCCATCTACACTTATTTTGACTGATAATCCTCGCTTAACTATTTCTTCTTTTAATCTTTTTATTTTTTTCTCCGTTTCTAAAATAAAAGTTTGCCCACTTTCTCCTGGGACAACTCCCATTACTAAAACTAAATTTACTTTAGATAATAAAGGAAGAACTTTTTCCACGTCAGTATAAGGATTAATAGCAATTCCTGGTTTTATTCCAAAACTTCTAATTTTATCAATAAACATATCACAATTATCTATTTCACTATGAATAGTTAAATATTCGATATCATACAAAGCTAATTTTTCAATATATTTACTAGGATTCTTTACCATTAAATGAACATCATTTTTCTTTTCCGAAAAATAAATAAGTTCTAAAAGTTCTTTAAGAGGTAAATTTTTATTATTTACAAACTTACCATCCATAACATCAAAATGAATATAATCAGCTTCTGTTTTATTTATACTTTCAATATATTTTTTATAATTACCTTCTTTTAAAAATGATACTGATACTTCCATAATTACCTCTTTTCTATAAATTTCTTATAATTATCATATCTCGATTTTAATATTTTTTTACCAACTTCTTTTTTTACCACACATTCTTTTTCCTCTAAATGTTTACAATCTTTATAAGGACAACTATAATTACTAAACTCTATAAAAGCCTCTTTAATCTGATTATCAGAATATTTACTTAAATCTAAAGCCGAAAATCCCGGAGTATCTAAAACTTTCCCCTTAAATAAATTAACTAAAGTTACATATCTAGTTGTATGTTTACCTCTTCCTAAAGCTTTAGATATTTCCTGTGTTTCAAAATTTAAACTTTTATCAAACTTATTCATTAAAGTCGATTTACCTGCTCCTGTTTGTCCCGTAAAAACTGTTGTTTTGTCTTTAAACATTCTTTTTATTTTACTTATATTAGTATTATAAACTACTCTATATCCTATTTTCTTATAATAATTAAGAATAGGTTTTAACTTTTTATATTCTTGTTTTGTAAGCAAATCCTTCTTTGTAAAACAAATAATAGGTTCTATTTCATTAATATGACATATTACTAATAACTTATCCAAAAGATTAGTACTAAAATCTGGACTTTTCAAACTAGTAATTAAAAATGCTCTATCAATATTAGCTACATTAGGTCTATCTAAATCATTCTTACGCTTAAATATCTCTGTTATAACTAAATCATTATTATTAAAAGAAACATAATCCCCAACTTTAGGAATTACATTTCTATTTCTAAAATTTCCCCTTGCTTTACAACGATATTCTTTGTTTTCACTTACTACAAAATAATCATTACTTATTATTTTTACAATTTGTCCCTTCATAAAAACTCCTAACTATCTTCTTCTTCCCCTTCTTGATTATTATTGTTGTTATTATCAGAATTATCAGAACCAGATGAACTATTATCATTACTAGAACCACTATTATTACTAGAACCTGATGAAGTAGTAGGACTCTTAGCAACTGTTATAGTTAAACTTGCTCCTTCAGTAAGTTCTGTATCTGTTCCCTTAGACTGTTTAATAATTGTACCCGGAGTATAATTAGAAGTCGCTTGATATTTTATAGTCAATTTAACTCCATTTTCTTCAGCCCATCTTTCAGTTTGAGAAACTGTCCATTCTTCTCCTACAATATCTGGAAAATATTCCTTTATTATTGGAATATAAAGAACTATTGTTTCACCTTTTTTTAATTCTTCTCCAGCTTCCACACTTTGTCCTATAATTAACTGACTATCTTCTTCACTAACATTTTGTTCTGTCTCACGGTTTTCAACCTCTACCTCTAAGCCTTGCATTTCCAGTTTAGTTTTTACTTCAATATAATTATCTCCTATATAATCCTCTATTTTAACTACATCCGGTCCAGTCGAAACTATTAAAGTAACTTCCGTTCCCTCTTTAACAGTTCTTCCCATTTTCGGATCAGTCTCTATTACCATTCCCTCTTCTATATCATCTGACGCTTCATCACGAGTACTAGCACTAACTTCAAGTCCGTTATTAGTAAGTTTTTCTGTAGCTTCATCAACCGTAAGTCCTGAAACATCAGGTACTGTAACCTCAGGAACTTCCGTTATCATAGGAAGAATAAGTAAAGCAAAAAGCGTTAAAACTACTAATCCTGCAAAAACTGCTCCCGCAATTATAAATTTCTTATTTTTAGGCTTTTTATCATCTTTAATTTGACTTACTAAACTATCATCTACATTATCTTTTTTTACGACAATAGTATCTTCATCTATTCCTTCATCATATTTTAATTCAACTACAGGCTCATTTTCTCTTTCTTTATTTAAAGCCGTAGTTAAATCCTCATGCATTTCATTAGCATTAGCATATCTATTTTTAGGATTTTTAGCAGTTGCTCTAATAATGATATTTTCAATACTTTGAGGAAGTTCTGGAAGCTCAGTTCTAATCGAAGGAATAGGTTCCTTTAAATGTTTTAAAGCAATCTCAACAGCATTATCCCCTCTGAAAGGAAGAGTTCCTGTAAGAAGCTCATACATCATAATCCCAAGTGAATAGACATCACTTTTTAAAGTAGAACCTTTTCCATTAGCTTGTTCTGGTGGAAAATAATGTACAGAACCCATTGCCGAATTAGTCTGAGTAAGCTGAGTAGCATTTAAAGCCATAGCAATTCCAAAATCCGTTATTTTAACCTCTCCATCATCTTTAATCAAAATATTTTGAGGTTTTAAATCACGATGAATAATCAAACTATCATGAGCAACTCCCATAGCACTAGTTATTTGAAGCATAATATCCACAACTTCTGCTGCTGTAAGTTTTCCTCGCTTTTTAAGAAGTTGTTTTAAGTTCTTACCTTCAACATATTCCATGACAATATAATAATCACCATCGTCTTCCCCAACATCGTATATTTCAACAATATTAGGATGAGATAAAGATGACGCTGATAAAGCTTCACGTTGAAAACGTCTTACAAACTTCTCATCAGAAGCCAAATCACCACGTAAAACCTTAATAGCAACATTCCTATCCAAAATAATATCTTTAGCTAAATAAACATTAGCCATACCACCTTCCCCGATGGTTTTTATAATCTCATATCTTGAATTTACTTTCTGTCCTTTTACAATCATGCTAGATCACTTCCTTCATCTTTTACTAAATAAGCAATAGAGATATTATCATTACCCCCTCTGTTATTAGCTTTTTTTATTAGTTTAATCACTTTTTCCTCTACTGTGCCTTCCCCATTTAACACTTTTTCAATTTGTTCTAAAGTAACCATAGTAGTTAACCCATCAGAACATAATAAAACCTCATCTATATCCATACTACAATCAAAAATATCTATTTCAATTGGATCATTAATTCCTAAAGCATTCATTAAAATATTCTTCTTAGGATGATTTCTAGCTTCTTCTTCAGTAAGTTCTCCTGCATCTAGTAACAGATTAACCAAAGTATGATCCTTGGTAACCTTATGAATTTTTCCATCTTTCATCACAAACCCAGAAGAATCTCCAATATTTCCAAACAAAATATATTCCGAAGTAATAAGCGCTAAAACTAAAGTTGTTCCCATACCCTTACTCTCTGGATTTTCTTCTGTATGTTTAAAAATTAAACTATTTATCTCATTACTACTAGCTTTAATCCATTCAACCGCTGCAGCTTTACTCATCTTAAAAAAACTTTCTGTAAATCTCTTACTAAGATTAGAAATAGCAATTGAAGACGCAACTTCTCCTGCTCTATGACCACCCATTCCATCTGCTACTGCCATTAAAATAGAGCCTTCATCATTTTTTATAATTATCACACTATCTTCATTATGATCTCTAACTATTCCTGTATCTGTTAAATAAAATGTTTCCATTTTATTCCTCCTTTTTCGATCTTAATTGACCACAAGCAGCTGAAATCTTAGACCCAAACTCTCTTCTTATAGTCACATTAACACCTTCTTTTTTTATTATATCATAAAACTTCATTATTTGCTCTTTTTTAGTTCTTTTATATAAATCACTACTACCTTCATTATAAGGAATAAGATTAATATAAGCATTTAAACCCTTTACTAAAGAAGCAAGTTTTAAAGCATCATCAGATCTATCATTAACCCCTCGAAGCATAATATATTCAAAAGTAACCCTTCTATTAGTTTTAGAAATATAATACTTAACAGCCTTAATAACCTCATCTAAAGGATATACTTTATTAATAGGCATAAGTTTATCTCTAAGTTCATCATAAGCAGCATGTAAACTTATTGCCAAATTAACCTGATATTTTAAATCAGCAAACTCATAAATTTTAGGAACAATCCCACATGTAGAAACTGTTATATGTCTAGAACCTATATTAAGTCCCAAATGATTAGTACAATTCTCTATAAAAACTACTAAATTAGAAAAATTATCAAAAGGTTCTCCTATTCCCATTATAACAATATGACTAATTCTCATCTTTATTTTCTCACTAACTAAAATCATTTGTAAAAGCATTTCACTAGCTTTTAAATTACGAACCTTTCGTCTCTTACCACTTTCACAAAAACTGCACCCCATATTACAACCAACTTGACTAGATATACAAAGACTAAGTCCATAATTATGCCACATCAAAACACTTTCAATATATTCATTATCACTAAGTTTAAATAAGTATTTAGAAACCCCCTCATCGCACTCTTCTTTAACAATAACAGGTCTATCTAAAGAAAAATCTTTCTCTAATCTAAGAATAATTTCTTTACTTAAATTAGACATATCAGAAAAAGAAGAAACTCTCTTTTCATAAAGCCAATCAAAAACTTGAGTAGCTCTATACTTCTTTTCTCCAATACTTAAAAAATACTCTTCTAATTCATTTAATGTTAAATCATATATATTCATAATATCACACCATAATTATACAAAAAAAATAGTAAAAAAGATACTATTTTTTATAATTTATATAAAAATCACTTTATTCTATAAACAGTTCTAAATATGTTAGGATTACTAGCGTATTCAATAACA
>URXR01000011.1 GCA_900551925.1 uncultured Mycoplasmatota bacterium
AATATACTAACATCCAAGAAAAATAGACTTGGGGGGGGGTACTTTTACAAACAATTAAATAAAGATGTAAAAGAAATAAATAAAGTATTTCTATCTTTATTTAGTGTAGGAATAATGTTAATAGCAATATACACTTCTATAAATTTAACTAAAAGTTCATATGCCTTATTTACAGATACAATAAAAGGAGAAAAAACCATAGAGGTAGTCGTGGATAGTTTTCTTAATAAAACAACAGTATTTAACTATACAGGAGATTCCCAAGAATATGAAGTTCCAAAAGATGGCTATTATTATATAGAAATGGCTGGATCTTCTGGTGGCACCCAAAGTACATATTTATCATTAGGGGCTAAAACAAGTGGTTATATATATCTAGAAAAAGGAGAAATATTATACTTTTATGTTGGAAAAAAAGGCACTAATTCTGATACTAATTGCAGAAGTACAGGTTATGAATTCAACGGTGGAGGAATAGCAAAACCAGCTAAAGCTGGGATATGTGGACCAACTGGAGGAGGCGCAACTGATGTAAGATTAGCTGGTGGAGATTGGGATAATACTTCATCATTAATAAGTAGAATAATGGTAGCAGCAGGAGCCGGAGGAATGACAGATTTAGATCATTATACACTAGGTTCAGGAGGTTCATTATATGGAGTAACTCCAATATATTCAACCTATCAAAGTAATTTAGGAAATGGAGCGACTCAAATCGTCGGAGGAGCAGCGCCAACAAAAGGTTCTTTGGGTCAATCAAACGGAACAGCAGGATCTTTTGGAAAAGGTGGCTATGGAGGAGCAAGTAATGCTACTAATGCTTTAACCGGAGGAGGAGCTGGCGGAGGTTCAGGATATTATGGAGGAAGCGGAGCTTCAGGACTATCAAATGGTTCATGGCCTGGAGGAGGAGGGTCATCCTATATAAGTGGTTATGCCGGAGTAAATAGTGTTGAAGAAAGTACTACAATAACTCATACCAACCAAACTTTACATTATTCAGGAAAATACTTTATTGGCGGAAAAATGCTTGAAGGACAAAATGAAGGAAATGGTTATGCGAAGATAACCTATGTGGGAACAAAGCCAGAAAAGAAAACAACTAAACTAGATAATGTAAGATATATAAAAAATTGTGTAAATTATAATACTGCCAACAATGCTAATCATTGGATAGAATTACAAGCTATAAAAGATGGGGTAAATATAGCCAAAGGTAAAAGTGTAACAGGAACGACCTCAGCAAATTCTTCGTATCCATATTCTAGAATAACAGATGGAGATATAACATACTCAAATTATGCAAGCCCAACATCTTATAGTACAAATCAGTGTATAACAGTAGATTTAGGTTCTACATATGATTTAGATGAGATAGCAGTATGGAATTATTTTGGAAATTCCAGAAGATATTACGACAATATAACTTCAGTAAGTAATGATAATAATTCATGGACTGAAGTAATAGATGAAGCAAGTATTGAAACAAGTAATGGACACAGAATAAATGCTTATACAGATAGTTATAATGGTTACATACAAGATAATTTAACTCTTTGGTTTGATGGTTATGCTAATAGTGGTCAAGAACATCTTTATGTTAATCATGTTTGGAAAGACTTAAGCGGTAGTAATTATAATGGAACTATTTCAAGTGGTGAATGGAAATATAATAATTTAGAGTTAGATGGAGTAAGTGACACAGTAACTACCACAGTAGCACCAAATACAGTTTTATCTAATACCAAAGATTGGACTATGAGTGCATATTTTAAAGTAAATAATGTACCAAAAACTAACACAACTTATGGAAATGCTGGAGCAATATTTGGAGCATCATATTATAATGGACCAGGAATATTTTGGTACAGAACAACCACAGAATCTAATTATAATATATATGCCGGAAAAAGAGCAGCAAATAATATTTATCACACTCATAGTATGGAAAATTATCCTATTGGGACTTATCATTATATAACAATAGTACATGATTTTACTAACAAAAAAATAAAGATATATGATAACACAGCAAAAGTATTTGAAGATGTATTATCTCCAGATGAAACATACACAAATATTTCTAATATAGGGAACATAGGAATAAGTAAAGCCCAAATGCTTGGAGGATCCTATACACAAAGCTATATAGGAATGAATATGTATAAAGCCCAAATATATAGTAAAGCCCTAACAGAAGATGAAATACTTCATAATTACAATTATGACAAAGAAAAATTTAATTTAGAATAATTAAGTTATAGAAAAACTATAACTTTTTTTTAATTTACATGATATAATTATAAAGGTGATACCATGAGAAAAAAAATTTACCTTTTTAGTATCATAATTTTTATAATAGATTTATTATCCAAACTTATAATTACAAATTATGAAAACAAATTATCTATAACTGTTATTGATAATTTCTTTTTCTTAAATAAAGTTACTAACGAAGGAGCAGCTTTTTCTATGTTTTCTGGCTTTACAATTTTCCTAATTTTAATAGGTTTATTTGTTCTATTTTATATTCATAAATACTTATTAAAAGAAGTAACCACTAAACTAGAAATAGTAGGATATTCCTTTATAATCGGGGGAATAATAGGAAATCTTTTTGATAGAATTGTTTATGGAGAAGTAATAGATTTCTTAAGTTTTAAAATATTTAACTACTATTTTCCTATCTTTAATCTAGCAGATACTTTTATTTGCATAGGTATATTTTTAATAATTATAAGTTTTCTTAAAAAAGATAAAAAAATAAAGAAAGGTGATCAACATGACTATAACTTCAGATAAAGAAAATGTAAGAATAGATGTTTTCTTAACAGACAACACAGAATTTTCTCGAAATAAAATTTCTCAAGTTATAAAAAAAGGAGAAGTTTTAGTTAACAATAAAAAAGTTTCAGCTAGTTACAAAGTAAAAATAGGCGATGTTATTAATTATAATGAACCAGCTCCTGACATTATAGATTTAGAACCAGAAAAAATGGATTTAGATATAGTTTATGAAGATGATTATTTAGTTATTATTAATAAACCAAGTGGTTTAGTAGTTCATCCTGCGGTAGGAAATTATAGTCATACTTTAGTAAATGGCCTTTTATATCATTTTAATAAGATCTCAAATAAAAAAAGTATAAGACCAGGCATAGTCCATCGTCTAGATAAAGATACCAGTGGCCTTATGATTGTGGCCAAAGATGATAAAACTCATGATTTGCTAGCGGGCATGATTAAAAATAAACAAGTAGAAAGAAAATATCTAGCCCTTGTCTGGGGCATCCTAAGACATGAAAAAGGAACAATTGATGCTCCAATTGGAAGAGATATTAATGATAGACAAAAATATACTGTCACAGATATAAATAGTAAAAACTCGATTACTCATTTTAAAGTAATAGAAAGATTTAAAGAAGTTACTCTTTTAGAATGCAAGCTAGATACTGGAAGAACTCACCAAATAAGAGTTCATATGGAATATATTGGGCATCCAATTGTAAATGATCCTGTCTATGGAAGAAGAAAAATAATAAATGATTTTGGACAAATGCTTCACTCTAAAAGTATAAAACTTATTCATCCAATAACTAATAAAGAATTATTTTTTGAAGTAGAGCCCCCTAAGGAATTTAATGAAATCCTAGAAAGTTTTAAATAAAAAAAATAGGACCTATACAGTTTGAGGTTCTATTTTTCTTTGTTTACTTACACCAATAATCTTATCACTAAGAATACTTTTATCTAGCCTGTAATAATCCATAAGACTTAAAGTCATATCTTTGTAAATTTCAATAGCATTATCATAATCTTTATTATCAATAGATTTAATCGCCGGAGTTATATATTCAATAAGCATAATATGTGCTGTTCTAGATTTGTTCTTATTAGTTAAAAGTTTTCCCGACAAAATTGGACCAACTCTATCATAATCTTCAAGAAGTGGAATACAATCATCATTATTTTTCATATAACTATCTCTAAAATCACGTAAAGTATCTAAAGTTCTTGAGTGATCATCTAGATTTAAAATATCACACATTGCCGTAGTAAGATAGCAACTGGAATCAGATTTACGAAATATAGGACAGTCTCTATATTTTAAAGAGTTATCGCAATATGAATTAATAGTGGCCTTATCCAAATATTTATCTCCTTTATCGCAATAATAACTACCTCCAATTAACCCACTTCTATATATTAAATAATCACACTGCATTCAATTCATCTCCTTTTTCACTGTATAATACCACAAAATAACATATTTTTCCACAAAAAGCTGTTAAATTGTTTACTTCAAATGAAAAACTGTGCTAAAATAAACATAGAAATTATATTTTAGGAGGTAATTTATGAATAAATATTTAAAAATAGCTATTGTTGCTGTGGTAGTAATTGCAGTATTTATATTAGCATTCCTAGTATCAGGTAAAGAAGCAGTAGAAGTTATATCATATAAAGATTATATGGAAATAAAAGATAGCGAAGGTTTTGTTTACTATGGTTCTAAAGATGAAGAAGAAACTTTAAAAACTTTTGCCGATAGTGCCGGTATCGAAATAAGTATCCTAGATCCCGAAGACTTATCAAAAAGTGAAGCTAAGTCTGTTGACTTAAAAGAAGGAAGCTTATATTTATATGAAAATGGCGAAAATGTCTATACTTATGATGGAAAAATAAATCAGTATAATTTAGTAAGTGCCTTTATGGAAGAAGGATTAATTGAAAAAACTTATATTTCTATAGGATTAGATGAATATCTTGATATAATCGAAGAAGATGGTTATCATTTTATGTTCATCGGAAGTGACACTTGCAGTTATTGTACAGAATTTAAAACTTCAATTAATGAATCTTTAGAAGATTATGATTACAATGTTTACTATTTAAATCTTGATAATTTAACAACTGAAGAAATGAATACTTTATATGCTACAGATGACTACTTTACTGAAAATGAATGGGGAACACCACTTAGTTTCTTATATCATGATGGAGAAAGAGTAACTGAATTAAGTGGCTATGTAGATACTGAAACACTAGTATCATTCCTACAAGAAAATAAGGTTATAAAATAGGTGATCTAAAGTGGGAAAAGTATATCAAGAAGCCTTAAAATTTAAAAAAAGATATCCTGGAACTGTTGCTTGGAGACTAAAAAAACATTGCGAACGTGTTGAAGACCATCTAAATCCAGACGAAGAAGTTCTATATGTCTTTGTAGGGCAAAGAAACAATAATTTTTATGATATTATTTCAACTTCTGTTTTTGCTATAACTAATAAAAGACTATTAATAGCAAACGATAGGTTAATATTTGGATACTTCTTATATTCGATAACTCCTGATATGTTTAATGACTTAACAGTCTATGCTGGATTAATCTGGGGAAAAGTTAAAATAGATACTATCAAAGAATTAGTATATGTATCAAATTTAAGTAAAAAAAGCTTAGATGAAATTGAAACTAAAGTAACTGAATATATGATGGAAGAAAAAAAGAAATATCCCCTACGTCAAGAAAAATAAAAATCCTATAAAAAACAATATTTTTATTGAAGAAGCTTAAAAAGTGTGATAAACTATAACATATAGATAGAATATCATGCTTTTCTTATGCATGAAATTGGGGTGGTAAAAGTGAAAAAAATAGGGTCTAAATTAAAGAAAGTTTTTAATAAGAAAACAATTATACCAATAATAGTAATTGCTGCATTAATAGTAATATCTTTAATTATCTACTTCATATATAAGGAAGAAGTACCTCAAGATATAGTTTATGAAGATTATACTATTTATTCTGAGCATGTTGGTAAAGTAGAAGAATATGACCAGTCTATGACTGTAGATGGTTATGAACCAAGTGACAATGCTTATTATGTAACTGGTAAAATATCTGCTAAAGAAGATAAAGATTTCTCTGTAATAACATTTAATCTATATGATGAAGATGATAATTTATTAGGTACTGCTATCGCCGGATTAAATGAATTAAAAAAAGATGTTGTTTATGATTTTAAAGCTTTAGGTATTTTAAAAGCTGATGATGTTGAAAAAGTAGATCATTACACTTTAGAATCTGTAGAACTAGGATAGTGAGGAGGATTAATTATGGCATTTGATAAAATAAAAAAATTTATTGGAGATGATGATATTCCCATGCAAGGCAAAGATTCTGATAATGAATATTATAAAGATACATTCAAACAAACAAATGGTAATGGTAGTAAAATGATACTTTTAGAGCCACGTGCTTTTTCGGAAGCTCAAACTATCGCCGATTATCTTAAAGGACGAGACACCGTAGTAGTAAATTTAAAAAGAGTTACTCCAGAAATTGCTAAACGAATTGTGGACTTTTTAAGTGGAGCAGCCTATGCTATCGGGGGAGACCTTCAAAAATTAGGAAGTGGCATATTCTTATGTACCCCTAACAATGTCAATGTTGAAGGAAAAATGAGTGAAGGAGAAACTAAAACTCCAAAAAAAGAAAAACAAAAAGATGAAGAATTTGATTGGTAATATTTTTTAGAAGGTGGTATTATGGATAATTTCACCAATACAGTAGGTGGATATAAAAAAGAAGAAGTAAACGAATTCGTGGAATATGTTATTAAGAAAACTGAAGAAAATATCTTAACAATAAAAAAACAAAAAGAAGAAATAACAGCCTTAAAATTAGAAAATGATCGTTTAAAAAAATTAGAAGATTCTTTTTTATATCTCCAAAAACAAATGGAGAACACTGCTGAAGAAATAAAAAGTAATGCCAATTATGAAGCAGGTTTAATCATAAAAGAAGCCAAAGATAATGCTAGCATTATTGTAAATGATGCATTATTAAAAACTGAAAAACTAGAACAAGAACAAGAAAGATTAAATCAAAATTTAAAAAATTATAAGAAAAAAGCTAAAACAGCTTTATTAGAGCAACTTGAATTAATTGAGGATATCGAAATTCTTTAAAAAATTCTTGCTTTAAAGCATATAATATGATATCATAACCGAAAAGCAAATGATGAAGACGAAAATATATGAAGTCTATAAGCGAGTTAGGTCTGGTGGAAGCTAACAAGAATAGTATATTTTAGATCACTTCTGATGTTTTTTATGAAAAGTAAAAACGGTATGCGCGTTATAGCAAATGAGACTAATATAGTAAAATAAGGTGGTACCACGATCTAATCGTCCTTTGGTAGCATCTTTTTATATTGAAGGAGGAAAATATGTTTAAAGAACTAAGTAAAGAAAAAGTAAGTAAACAAGAAGAAAATATATCTAAATATTGGGAAAAAGAAAATATTTTAGACGAAAGTATTAAAAAAGGAAAAGATTATTATGTTTTCTATGATGGTCCCGCAACTGCTAATGGTTTTCCAGGACTTCATCATATGGTAGCAAAATTTATAAAAGATTCAATCTGTAAATATCGTACTATGCAAGGTTATAAAGTTCTAAGAAAAGTAGGATGGGATACTCATGGACTGCCAGTTGAACTTGCCGTAGAAAAAGAACTAGGTTTTAAAAATAAAACTGATATTGAAAAATATGGTATTGAAAAGTTTAATCAAAAATGTAAAGAAAGTGTTTGGAAAAATGAAAAAGCCTTTTGTGATTTAACTGTCAAGATGGGACAATTTATTGATCTTAAACATCCTTACATAACTTATGATAATAACTATATCGAAACTGAATGGTGGATACTAAAGAAATTTTTTGATGAAGGTTTATTCTATGAAGGACACAAAATATTGCCATACTGTCCAAGATGTGGTACAGGACTAGCTTCTCATGAAGTAGCTCAAGGTTATAAAGAAGTAAGCGTTGATACTGTAACAGTAACTATGAAAAAGAAAGATGAAGATGCTTATTTTCTAGTGTGGACTACAACTCCTTGGACTTTAATAGCAAATGTTGCTTTATGTGTTAATCCCGATGAAGACTATGTCAAAGTAGAATCTAAAGGTTATAAATTTATTCTAGCCAAGAAACTAGCTTCCAAAGTACTTGGAGAAGACATAAAAGTACTAGAAGAATATAAAGGTAAAGACCTAGAAGGATTAGAATACGAACAACTAATACCTAGTTTAAAAGTAGATAAAAAAGCTTTCTATGTTACTTGTGATAGCTATGTAACTATGGAAGATGGAACCGGAATAGTTCATCTAGCACCAGCTTTCGGAGAAGACGATGCTCAAGTTGGTAAAAAATATAATCTTCCATACTTAAATCCAGTCGGAGAAGATGGAAAATATAAAGAAGGTTTGTGGAAAGGTATGAATGTTTTTGATGCTGATCTAGAAGTTATCAAATACTTAAAACAAGAAGACAAACTGTTTAAAAAACAAAAAATTATGCATAATTATCCTCATTGCTGGAGATGTCAGACACCACTTATTTATTACTCTAAACCAACATTCTATTTAGAAGTAACTAAAATCAAAGATAAAATAATAAAAGCTAATAAAACTGTTAACTGGTATCCATCATACGTTGGAGAAAAACGTTTTGGCAACTGGTTAGAAAATTTAAATGACTGGGCTATTTCTAGAAATAGATACTGGGGAACACCACTTCCACTTTGGAGATGTGAATGCGGGTCTATGGAAATGATTGGATCTAGACAAGAGCTAAAAGAAAAAGCAATCGAAGAAGTTCCTGACGATATTGATCTTCATCGCCCTTATGTTGATAATATTCATCTAAAATGTAAATGTGGAAAAACTATGAATAGAGTAGAAGATGTAATAGATTGCTGGTTTGATTCTGGCTCTATGCCTTTTGCCCAATATCATTACCCATTTGAAAATGAAGAACTTTGGGAAACCCAATTCCCAGCAGATTTTATCGCTGAAGGAATAGATCAAACGAGAGGATGGTTCTATACCTTACTAGTTATTTCAGTTTTCCTAAAAGGAGTATCTCCTTATAAAAATGTTTTAGTAAACGATCTTTTATTAGATGCTGAAGGCAAGAAAATGAGTAAATCAAGAGGTAACATAGTTGAACCATTTACTACTATGGAAAAATATGGTACTGATACTGTAAGATTCTATCTTCCATATACTTCACCTGTTTGGACTCCATTAAAATTTGATGTAAATGGCTTAAAAGAAGTTCACTCAAAATTCTTTAATCCTTTAAAAAACACTTATTCTTTTTTCGCTCTTTATGCTAATATTGATAAAATAGACCCTAGAAGTTATCAAATAAAATACGATGACTTAGAAGAAATTGATAAATGGTTACTATCTAAATATCATAAATTAGTAAAAAATGTTACAAGTTATTACGAAGAATACGATCTTCATAAAGTAGTAAAAGCTTTAACTACCTTTGTTTCCGAAGATTTATCAAATTGGTATATAAGAAGAAATAGAAAAAGATTCTGGGGTAGCAAGCTGGATAATTCTAAAAAATGCGTTTATAAAACAACCTATGATATTTTAACTGGACTAGTAAAATTAACTGCTCCAATCACACCATTTATCTCTGAAGAAATCTATCAAAACTTAACTGGAGAAAAATCAGTCCATTTAGCAGATTTCCCAACTTACAATGAAAACTATATTAATGATGAAATCGAAAAAAGAATGGACTTAGTAAGAGATTTAATCTCTTTAGGTAGAAATGTTCGTGAAGAACAAAAAATAAAAGTTAGACAACCAATCAAAGAAGTAATCTTAGATGGTAAAAATGAACCAATTTTAAAAGGTCTTGATGATTTAATAAAAGAAGAATTAAATGTTAAAAATATAATCTTTGAAAAAGATTTATCTAAATATATGAACTTTAAATTAAAACCAAATTTCAAAGAAGCCGGAAAAGTTCTAGGAAGCAAAATGAAAGATTTTGTAAACTTCTTAACAACTCTAGATAACAACCAAATAGAGGCTATAAAAGAAGGAAATTCTATTAAATTTGAAGACTATGATATAACTAAAAATCTAATTGATATCAAAATAGAATCTAAAGAAGGTATGAGCGTTGCTATGGAAAATAATAATTTTATTATTTTAAATACTACCTTAACTGAAGATTTAATAAAAGAAGGAATAGCGCGTGAAGTAATATCTAAAGTTCAAAATCTAAGAAAAGAAAAAGACTTTGATATTGAAAATAGAATAAATCTTTACTATAATTCTAATGATTATTTTGATACCGTTATTAAAGAGTTTGAAGATTATATCAAAGATGAAACTTTAGCAATAGATATTATCAAAAAAGAAGATTTAACTAACAAATATGATATTAATGACATAGAAGTATATTTAGATGTAGAAAAAATAAAATAAACTGTTAGCACATGTTAACATAAAAAAAACCAATTTCTTGGTTTTTTTTGTTTGCAAACTATTTTATTTCAAACTTCTAAAATGTAAACTAGATATAGTACATTCTTCAAAAGTTTCTGAAGTGCCATCTGTAAAATCAATACTTACTGTACCGGTATATCTATCTGTAATCTTAAAGTTATAATCACTTACTTCTTTAACCTTAGAGACATTATAATTACTACTATTTGAATAAGTATCAATTCTATATAAAACATTATTTTCATCAATTATATAATTATTAAATACTAATTCATCACCAGTAGAATTCATATAAGCAAATCCATTTTTAGCTTTAATATTATTTTCCGAAATTTTATTATAAGAATCCCCATTAGAAATATATAATTCTCTCTCTGAAGTAATTAATAAATTATTACTCATAAGTCCTGCGCTAGGTCTAGGAACATTATCAACATAAGTACAAACACTTTCAAATGTTGAATTAGAATTAAAATCTCCATTAAAAGTAACTTCTACCAAATTGTCATTTTCTAAATAAGCAAATATTCCAGTCATATTACATCCATAAGGAATATTATCAATTTTAGTAGTATAAATATCAGTTACTGTAAGAGTATTAATTTTCTCAAAATTAGCACTATCACCATAAGTTAAAGAATAATATAAATCTCCACTTTCCGTAAGTACATAAAGTGCTATAGCTTGTCCACCAATATCATTTGAATAATAAACGTATTTAGGAACGCCTTCAATACCAGAAGCTGTAAGTTCTTCATTAAAATTAACATATACCTCTCCATTATTTATTCTAATAGCATTAACAGATTCCATCGAGCCTGTATCAGGATTATAAGAATCTCTTTCCATCGAAGTACTTTCTATTTTTTTAATATAATTGCTATCGGTTAAATTGTTTAAATCATAAAAATTTTGTTCTTCACCAGGAACTTCTACATTGTTTTCTACCTTATTTTCTGTAGGAGTAGGGTCTTCTTTAAAATACTTATCATAAACAAAATACCCTAAGGCTCCAAGTAGTAATACAATAATAATTACTAGTGTTATAATTAATCCTTTCTTACTTTTTTTCTTCTCTTTTTTCTCATTTTCCATATTAAATATTCTTTCCTTTCTCTTTTATTTTTCTAATCTCAGTATAATATTTTTCTTCTATTAAGGTCAATCAAAATCATAACCAAAAAAGTCAATTTTACACAGTAAGAAAAAAATCAAAAAAATTAGCACTCATATCTTGACAATGCTAAAGCATACTATTATAATGTAATTAGCACTTAAAAAGTCCCAGTGCTAGAAAAAGGTGTTTAAGCATATGTTAACGACTAGACAGGAAAAAGTCCTAGAAATAATTATTCGCGAATATGTAAAAAATGTTGCTCCAGTTGGATCAAAACTTATATGTAATGAACTTAATTGTTCATCCGCCACAGTAAGAAATGAAATGAGCACCTTAGAATCGCAAGGTTATTTAGAAAAAACTCATATTTCTTCAGGTCGTGTTCCTAGTGAAAAAGGTTACCGATATTATGTTGATAATCTTATGAAACCTAAAGAAATGACTGGTGAAGAAATGCTAAAACTTCAAACGATCTTTAGTAATAATCAATTAGAGCTAAATGATTGTTTAAAGAAAAGCTTAGAGATAATTTCAGAACTTACTGATTATACCTCAGTGGTATTAGGGTCTAAAGCTAGTGAAAATAAACTTAAAAAAGTTGAAGTTCTCCCCCTAGAAAATGATAACTTAATAGCTTTAATCATAACTGACAAAGGACATATTGAGCATAAACAAATAACAGTGGAAGGAGTAGCCCAAGAAGAAATTGAAAAAACAGTTGAACTTATTAACAAACTAATCGTCGGGACTCCTCTAGATGAAATTAATGAAAAACTAGAATTTGAAATAAAACCCATTATTAATCAATATGTTAAACAATATGAAGCTATTTATAATGCTTTCTATGATGTATTTGATAATTTTGCCACTAAAAGTGACATATCATTTGTAGGAAGAACCAAAATTCTTAATCAACCAGAATTTAATAATATTGATAAAATTAAGAAAATTTTCACTAAATTAGATGAAGGGAACCTTTTAAATACCATTGAAGAAAATGGAGATGATATTAATATTTACATTGGTAATGAATCTCAGCTTGATGAAGATGTAACAATTATCAAAACTAAGTATCAAACTGGAAATGATGAAGGTGAAATAGCCATAATCGGCCCAAAAAGAATGGAATACGCTAAAGTAGTATCATTATTAAATTATATAAAAGAAAATTTAAATAAAAAATAACAAGGAGAGTTTATGGAAAAAGAAAATAAAATGATTGAGGAAGAAATTCAAGATGAAGAGACAAAAAATAAGCCTCAAAAAGAAAAAAAGCCAAAGAAAAATAAGCAAATTGAAGAATTAACCGAAAAAGCAAAATTGCTTGAAGAAGAAGCTTTACGAGCTAAAGCTGATTTAATAAATTATCGCAAGAGAAAAGATGAAGAAACTTCTAATCTATTAAAATATGCAAATACCGATATTTTATTGTCTTTACTGCCAATTATAGATAATTTTGAAAGAGCTTTAAAAAAAGAAAATTTAACCGAAGAAGCTAAATCATATTTTGAAGGAGTTGAATTAATCTATAATAGCCTCCTAAAACTACTCGAGGACAATGAAGTAAAAGAAATTAAAGCTCTAGGAGAAGAATTTGATCCTAAATTTCATCAATCAGTAGCATCAAAAAAAGATGAAGAAAAGCCTCAAGGCATAGTTTTAGAAGTATATCAAAAAGGATATACATATAAAGACAAAGTTTTAAGACCTGCTATGGTTATAATAAATGAATAAAAAAACTAAAAAAAAGGAAGGAAATGATAAAAAATGAGTAAAATAATAGGTATAGACTTAGGAACAACTAATAGTTGTGTCGCAGTCTTAGAAGCTGGGGAAGCTAAAGTAATCCCAAACCCTGAAGGTAACAGAACAACACCTTCAATTGTAGCCTTTAAAAAAGGAGAAAAATTAGTTGGAGACGTTGCAAAACGTCAAGCAGAAACTAATCCAAACACTTGTCGTAGTATTAAGAGACTTATGGGGACTAAAGAAAAAGTTGAACTTGAAGGTAAAAAATATACCCCTGAAGAAATTTCTGCAATGATTTTAACTGATCTTAAAAATAGTGCTGAAAGCTATCTTGGAGAAAAAGTAACTAAAGCTGTTATCACAGTACCTGCTTACTTTAATGATGCACAGAGACAAGCTACTAAAAATGCTGGTAAAATTGCTGGACTTGAAGTTGAAAGAATCATCAATGAACCAACTGCAGCTTCACTTGCTTATGGTTTAGATAAACAAGATAAAATGCAAACAATTCTTGTTTATGACTTAGGGGGAGGAACATTCGATGTTTCAATTCTAGAACTTGGAGAAGGTGTCTTTGAAGTTAAAGCTACCAATGGTAATAACCATCTTGGAGGGGATGACTTCGATGAATTAATTATCAAACATTTAGTAGCAGAGTTCAAAAAAGAACATGGTATCGATTTATCTAAAGATAAAATGGCAATGCAACGTCTTAAAGAAGCTGCTGAAAAAGCTAAAAAAGATTTATCTGGAGTAACTACAACTCAAATATCTTGTCCATTTATTACTCAAGGAGAAGATGGGCCACTTCACTTAGATATGACTCTTACTCGTGCTAAGTTCGAAGATTTAGTTAGAGATTTAGTAGAATCTACTTTAAAACCAGTTAGAAACGCCTTAAAAGATGCTGGCATGAAAAAATCAGATATCGACCAAGTTATCTTAGTTGGTGGTTCTACTCGTATTCCAATGGTTCAAGAATTAATCAAGAAAGAACTTGGTAAAGAACCAAATAAATCAGTTAACCCTGATGAAGTTGTTGCTATGGGAGCAGCTATCCAAGGTGGAGTTTTAACTGGAGATGTAAATGATATCGTCTTACTTGATGTAACACCTCTATCATTAGGTATTGAAACTCTTGGTAATGTTATGACAACTTTAATTCCAAGAAATACCACTATTCCAACTAGTAAATCTCAAGTATTCTCAACCGCAGCAGATAATCAACCAGCCGTAGATATCCATGTCTTACAAGGAGAACGTCCTATGGCTGCAGATAACAAAACTTTAGGAAGATTCCAACTTACTAATATTCCACCAGCACCACGTGGTGTGCCACAAATCGAAGTTAAATTTGATATCGATGCTAATGGTATCGTAAATGTTACTGCTAAAGATCTTGGAACTAACAAAGAACAATCAATAACTATTACTTCAAATACTTCACTTACTGAAGAAGAAATTGATAAAATGGTTAAAGAAGCTGAAGCTAATCGTGAAGCCGATGAAAAGAAAAAAGAAGAAGCCGACGCTAAAAACGATGCTGAACAAATGATTTTCCAAACTGAAAAAGCTCTTAAAGATTTAAAAGATAAAGTAGACAAAAAAGAAAAAGAAGAAGCTGAAGAAAAAATCAAAGATTTAAAAGAAGCTTTAGAAAAAGATGATATCGAAGATATTAAAAAGAAACAAGAAGCATTACAAGAAATAACTTATAAATTAGCAGCTAAAGTATATGAAGAAGCTAATAAAGAAGCTCAAAAAAATGAAGAAAACAAAAACGAAGAAGAAGAATCAAAAGATAAAGATAATGTAAAAGAAGCTGACTTCGAAGAAAAATAATAATATTAAAGCTAAAAGCCTTACCTAAAAGTAAGGCTTCAAGCTCATAAAAATAAAAGAATAAAGGAGAAACTATGACTAAACCAAGAAAAAGAGAAGAAGTAAGTGATAAATATAAATGGGATTTATCTAAAATATATAAAAACGAAGAAGAATTAAATAAAGATATTGAAGTAATTAAAACTAAAGTAGAAGAACTATTAAAATATCAAGGAAACTTAGTAAAAGATAGTAAAAATCTTGAAGAAGCCACTAATAAATACTTTGAAATATCTAGACTTATCGATAAGATAATAGTCTATTCCCATATGAAAAGACATGAAGACTTATCTGTAAGCAAAAATGAAGCTCTAGTAGGAAAAGTAGATAAATTTTGTGATGAAATATCAGAAAAACTAGCTTTCTATACTCCAGAGCTATTAAATGAAGATTACGAGATAGTAGAAAAATATCTTAAAGAAAATCCTAATTTACAAAAATATGCTTTTATGTTTGAAGACTTATTCCGTGAAAAAGACCATATTCTTTCTTTGAAGCAAGAAGAAATGATGGCCCGTTTAGGAGAAATATTTTCTATACCAGAAAATACTTTCCACGTTTTAGATGATGTAAATTTAAAATTTCAAAATATAAAAGACGAAACAGGAAAAGAAGTAGCCTTAACTAACAGCAATTATTCTGTCTATATAAAATCAAACGATAGAGAGGTTAGAAAACAAGCATTTGAAAGTTTATATAACTCATATAATAGTTTTAAAAACACTTTTGCTTCTCTTCTAAAAGGTAATATCAAAAGTAATTTCTTTGTATCTAATTCTAGACATTATAACAGCCCTTTAGAAATGTCTCTTTATGGAGATAATATTGATAAAAAACTATATTTAAATTTAATAGAAAAAGTTCATAATAATTTAGATATAGTTCATGATTATATGAAAACTAGAAAAAAAGTTTTAAATTTAGAAGAATTACATATGTATGATGTTTATGCTCCACTTGTGGAAAATAGTGAAAAAGAATATTCCTATGAAGAGGCTAAAGATCTAGTAATAAAAGCTTTATCTCCTCTTGGAGAAACTTATATAAAAGATTTAAAAACTCTATTTGATAGTAATTGTATAGATGTTTATCACAATGAAAATAAACGTGGTGGAGCTTATTCATGGGGTTGTTATGAAACTCTTCCTTATGTTTTATTAAACTATGAAGGAAAATTCACTGATGTTTCCACCGTAGCCCATGAACTAGGACACTCTATGCATAGTTTTTATTCCTGTAAATATCAAGATTATCATGACTCTGGATATCCTATTTTCCTAGCCGAAATAGCATCCACTGTCAATGAAATATTATTAAATAAATATTGTAGTCAAAATGCTAAAACTAAAGAAGAAAAAGCTTATTATTTAAATAATCTTCTAGAAAATTTCCGTACAACTTTAATAAGACAAACTATGTTTGCAGAATTTGAATTAAAAATTCATGATTTAGAACAAGAAGGAGTATCATTAACTGAAGAAGTTTTATCAGAAACTTATCTAGAACTAAATAAACTTTATTTTGGAGAAGATGTTATAAGCGATGATTTAATCAAATTAGAATGGGCTAGAATTCCTCATTTCTATACTAGTTTCTATGTTTATAAATACGCTACTGGAATATCAGTAGCAGCCCGTATAGCTTCTGACATTTTAAACCATAAAGAAGGTGCTCTAGAAAACTATTTAGAATTCTTATCTAGCGGAGGCAACAACTATCCATTAGAAATTCTAAAAAAAGTTGGAATTGATATAGTAAATGATGATACTATTGATAAAGCCTTAGAGTTGTTTAGAGAAACTTTAGAAGAATTTAATAATTTATCATAAAGAAAAGAGGTAGTATATGGCAAAACGTGATTATTATGAAGTGCTCGGAGTATCTAAAGATGCTGATGAGAAAGAAATAAAATTAGCTTTTCGAAAATTAGCTAAAAAATATCATCCCGATGTTAATAAAGAACCCGGCGCTGAAGAAAAATTTAAAGAAGCTCAAGAAGCTTATGCAGTATTATCAGATGAAAACCGCAGAAAACAATATGATAGATTTGGACACTCGGCCTTTGAAAATCAAGCTGGAGCCGGAGGACCAGGAGGTTTTGATTTCTCTGATTTTGATTTTTCCGATATTTTTGACAATATCTTCGATTTTGGAATGGGCTCTTCTTCTTTTGGCTTTAGATCTAAAAAAAGAAAATCTAAAGGTAACGACAGTCTTCTTCTAATGGAAGTAGATTTCTTAGAAGCCGCTCTAGGAACTGTAAAAGAAATAGAAATAACTACAACCGATACTTGTCCTGATTGTAAAGGAAAAGGAGGCTTCGGTGAAGAAACTTGTGAAGAGTGTCACGGAAGCGGAACCATAACCGGAACTCAATCTACAATCTTTGGAAGCTTTCTTACCAAAACTACGTGTCCAAATTGTAAAGGTGAAGGAGTAATTTACGAAAGAACTTGCTCTAATTGCCGTGGTAAAGGTAGAGTAAAAGTTACCAAGACTTTAGAAGTAAAAGTACCGGAAGGAGTAGACACTGGAAATAGAATAAGATTATCTGAAATGGGAGAAGCTTCAAAAAATGGTGGACCTAATGGTGACTTATATATTGAATTTAAAGTAAAACCTCATAGTTTTTATACTAGAGAAGGAAATGATATTTATTTAACACTTCCTATTACAATAACCGAAGCTATATTAGGATGTAAAAAAGATGTTAAACTATTAAATAGTATTGTAACTTTAACTGTTCCTGCTGGATCCACCAGTGGAGACAAACATCGTATTAAAGGCAAAGGTATAAAAGATGTTAATTATCATAACTATGGTGATTTTTATGTCATTATAAAAGTAGTAACTCCTAAAAAATTATCTAGAGAACAAAAAAAATTAATAGACAAATTAAACGATACTGACTTAACTGATAAAGAAATAGATAAATATAAAAAATTTATAAAGCAATAGCCACAGGTTATTGTTTTTTTAATAATTAATTTTTCCAAATATTTCTAATTGGAAATATTGTTTTCTCTTTATATTCGTGATAGAATAAAATAAGAAAAAAGGTGAAGTAGTAATGAGTGAATTTATAAATGAGTTTGGAAAAGAAAATTTTATTATCATAATCGCGGTAGTAATAGTAATTATTATGGCCTTAATAATAATAGTTTTAATTGAAAGATTTCAAACTAATCGCAGAAGAAAAAATCAAATTAAAAAGGAATTAGCGAGCTATAATAATATAAACAATAATATAAATAATAATTATACAAAACCGGAACCTATAATAACCAAACCAGAACCAAAAAAAGCCCCAGAACCAGAAGAATTTCTAGAACCGGAACCAGTACCAAAGGCGGAAGAAGAAATAGTTTATGTCGAAGAAACTAATAAAGAAGAAGTTGCTAAAGAAAAATTAGAAGAAGTAACTAAAAAACTTATTGAAGAAAAAGATGATAATAACTTAATAGAACACACTAATTTTGAAACTGAACAAGAAGAAAAATCAATAATTAGTTATGATGAACTAGTAAAAGCTTCTCATGATATAAATGAAAAAAATGATTTGCTATTAGAAGATGAAGGCGAAGAACCAATTACTTTAGAAGAGTTATATCAAAAGCATGTTGATGATCAAAATAAACTAGAAGAAGAAAAAGAAGATGTCAAAGTAAATAATCCCATCTTCGAAGATAATGGCGAAAAGAAATTTAGAAACTCTGAAGTTATTTCACCAGTATTTGGTTTCTATAATGGTAAAGTAACCGACAGTACTAAATCTAGAACTAAAAAGAAAGAAATAGAAGAAGAAGCTGCTAATATGCAAGATTTAGAAGTAGAAATTCAAAAAACTGAAGAATTTCTAACTGAATTAAAAAGACTTAAGAATAAATTAGATTAATCTAATTTATTTTTTAAAAGGAGCATAATTATGAAAGTAGGAATATATACTCTAGGCTGTAAAGTCAATACTTATGAAAGTGAATTTATCATAAGTCTTTTCAAAAACCGAGGTTACCAAATCGAGGATTTTAATAAAGAATGTGATATTTACATTATAAATACTTGTACTGTAACTAATCAAAGTGACCGTAAAGATAGAAAAATAATTAACAGTGTCAAAAATAAAGATGCATGTATTGTTGTCTGTGGTTGCTTTGTTGAAAGTGCCAAAAACTATAATTATGAGGGTGTTGATGTCGTAATAGGAAACTATAATAAATCTCAAATAGTAGATTTAGTAGAAGAACATCTAAAAACCAAAAAACAAATAATAAAAAAAGAAAATATAATGCAAGTACCATTTGAAAACATGGAAATAACAAATTCTGAAACTAGAACCAGAGCTTTTGTAAAAATCCAAGATGGTTGTGAAAACTATTGTTCTTATTGCATTATTCCCTTTGTAAGAGGAAAATGTCGCTCCAAAGATAAAGACACCGTTATAAGAGAAATAACTAATCTTGTAAACAATAATTATAAAGAAATTGTTTTAACAGGTATTCATACTGGAAACTATGGAGTAGATCTAGGTTTAAGCTTTTCAACTCTTTTAGAAGAAATCCTAACTATTCCTAACTTAAAAAGACTAAGAATTTCTTCTATAGAAATAACTGAACTAGATGATAAATTCTTAAATCTTTTACAAAACAATATCCTTTGTAATCACTTACATATTCCTCTTCAAAGTGGTAGTAATAAAATTTTAAAATTAATGAATCGTAAATATACTAAAGAAGAATTTAAAAAATATATTGAAAAAATAAGAAAAATAAGACCTAATATTTCTATTACTACTGATGTTATCGTAGGGTTTCCTAATGAAACAGAAGAAGATTTTGAAGAAAGCTTAGAATTCATCAAAAATATAAACTTCTCAAAAGTCCATGTTTTCCCATATTCTAAAAGAGATGGAACTAAAGCTGCCAGAATGAATGGTCACATAAATGGCACTATAAAAAAAGAACGAACTAAAAAATTATTAGAGTTATCTAATCATCTAGAAGAGGCTTATTATCAAAATAATATCGATAAAAAAGAAAAAGTATTAATTGAAAAAATAGAACAAGGTTATGCTTATGGCCATACTTCTAATTATTTATATTTAAAACTAAAAGGAAACTACCAAAAGAATAATATTTATGAAATAACTATCAAAGAAGAAATGTTTGCTAATAAAAAAGAAATAACTGCTTAACTGTCAAAAGAGCGTCATTTCTTTTTTTTAACTTTGAAAAAAACTATAAATGTGTTATTATGTTAATAAGGAGGGTTATAATTATGAATGAAGACTATAAAAAATTACAAGCAATGATTAATAATAAAAAATTAGATGATGCCGAATTTCAAGCTAAATTAAACGAAACTTTTAATAAAGAATATCAAGAAACTGGAATATATAACGGCTATGATGTAAAAGAAGCTGCTAATAAAGACTTTGAAGAAATAAGCGGCAAATATTTAGTTAGTTTTGCGGGAGAAGTACCAGTAAAACAAAAAGAAATATCTTCTGAGAAAGTATTTAGTTTATTAAAAAAAACAATTGCCGCTCTTGCTATAGCAGCCACTATGACTGGAGCAGGTATCACCATAGCAGACCTTGCCAACCATCCAGAAGATTATGTATCAACACATCCAGACTTTGATGGCAGAGCCACAATTTCTGAAGTTTTAGACAGAACCCCAGAAAACTTTGGTATTGGAGGAAGATAAAGATGGAACAAGTTAAATATATAACACTTAATGGTTTTGATTTTATAATAACCAAAGAATTAGATTTTAATGGTAATCATTATATGATAGCAATTGATGAAAAAGGAGAAGACACAATAACAATATTAAAACAAAAAATAAAAGATGGCCAAGAAGTAGTAGAATCAGTAACAGATGATGATGAATTGGAAATGATTTTTGAACTTATAAAAAGGGAAAACAATGTAAATTGAAATTTTCCTTTTTTTTTGATATAATCAAAAACGAGTGGAGTGATATCATGTTTGTAGATGAGGTAAATATAAAAGTAACCGCTGGTTCTGGAGGAGATGGCTGTACAGCTTTCAGGAGAGAAAAATATGTTGAATTAGGAGGACCTTTCGGAGGAAATGGCGGTCGTGGCTCTAACATTATTTTTAAAGTTGATGAAGGACTTAGAACTTTAATAGACTTAAGATATAATAAAATTATAAAAGGTAATCGTGGTGAAAATGGTGAAGGCAAAAATAAAAACGGTAAAAGTGCTAAAGACATTATAATAAAAGTACCCCCAGGAACAGTTGTAAGAGATAATGATACTAATCTATTAATATGTGACTTAAAAAATCATGGAGAAGAATTTATCGTCGCCAAAGGAGGACGAGGAGGAAGAGGTAATACCGCCTTTAAAACTCAATCTAATCCTGCTCCAAACTTTTCTGAAAAAGGAGAACCAGGAGAAGAAAGATATTTAAAAGTTGAGTTAAAATTACTAGCAGACGTTGGTCTAGTAGGACTTCCAAGTGTCGGAAAAAGTACCATTCTTTCCAAAATATCACGATCTAAACCAAAAATAGCAGCTTATCACTTTACCACTTTAAATCCTAATCTTGGAGTGGTTAAAACTAGTGATGGCCGAAGTTTCACTGTAGCAGACCTTCCTGGACTTATCAAAGGAGCCTCTTTAGGTGAAGGACTGGGAGATAAATTTTTAAAACATATTGAAAGAACTAGAGTAATTGCCCATGTCATTGATATGGGTGGGGTAGAAGCTAGAGACCCTATTACAGATTATCAAACTATTTTAAAAGAACTAAAAGAATTTGATCCAAAACTATTAAAAAAACAACAATTAATAATTGCTAATAAAATGGATTTAGAAAAAGCTAGTGAAAACCTATCAAAATTTAAAGACAAAATAAAAAATATTCCCATCTTTGAAGTCTCAGCTTTAAATGATGAAGGATTTGATAAAGTCTTAACTTACATCGCCGATCTATTAGATGAAATAGAAGTAACTCCTCTAGAAGATGATGAAAACTACGAAGACTATGTACTTTATAAATATAAAAAAGAAGAACCATTTACCATAGAAAAAGAAAATGATATTTTCATTATCAAAGGAGAATCTATCGAAAAATTATTTAGAATGACTAAGTTTAACTCTGATGAAGCAGTTCTACGTTTTGCTAAAAAACTATCCAAGATGGGAGTAGATGAAAAACTAGAACAACTAGGAGCTAAACAAGGAGATATTGTAAAAATACTAGATTTTGAATTTGAATATCGCAATTAAAAAGAATGCCAGGCATTCTTTTATTTTGTAATTAAACGATATACATTTATACTAGGAGCAGAAAATAATCTAAAATCATATACACTTGAACCAACTCCATTAGATATATAAATATCAACATTATTTATTTTATAATAATCCTCATAATAATTTTTCGCCCCATCTGGTAACAATAAAGACTTTAACCCAGGAATATTTACTTGACCACCATGAGAATGTCCTGCTAAAACTAAAGACACATCATAATCATTAACAAACTGATCTACATAATCAGGTTCATGAAGTAAAACAATCTTATATTTAATATTATTAATACTATCTTTATCTAAAATATCAATTCTAGGATCACCATAACTAATATTATCGATTCCATATATTAAAATAGGAGTATTCTCTTTATAATATACTGTATCATAATTATTTTTTAAAACTTTAAACGAAGAATCATACATAATATTTTCATAATTTTCATTATAAAAATCATGATCTCCTACCACAGCATACTTACCCAAAGTACTATCAATTTCTGCTAAATGTTTTACTAATAAATTAATATCATCATCACTAAGACTATAATTCTTATCTACCAAATCACCTGTAAACACTACGATATCAGGTTTATAATTATTTATTTTATCAACAAGTCTCTCTAATCTTGCCTCATCATATCCCGTTCCATAATGCATATCTGAAAAATGAACAATTTTAAGACCATTAAAACTATCAGGAATATTCTCATTTTCCACTCTATAATCATTGGCAGTAAGAATGTTAATTTCTCCAAATCTACCCCAAACTAAAATTAACAATAGAATAACAAGTAAAATAGGAATCAAACATTTAATAAATTTTTTTCGTTTCTTATTTCTACTTTTTTTTCGTATTCTTTCATTTCTCTCATATCTAGAAGGCAATTAAATCACCCCCGAAGTTGCTAAAGACATAATAACTAAAATAGTATTATGAATAAAATGGAAAGTAATTGGAACAAAAATACTATTAGTTTTTACATACATATAAGCAAATACTGCCCCAAAAGCCCCATAAGGAATAATATATAAAATTTGTCCACTGCTAAGACTAGTTAAGTTATGAACAAGTCCAAATAAAATTCCTGAACAAATAATAAACAGAATATTATTATTAAAAACTTTTCTTAGTGATTTTCTAAACACAATCTCTTCAACAAAAGGAGCAAAAATACAAGAAGAAAAAGCAATATAAATTGGAGCTTCTAATAAAGCTTCTTGTACAGCCTGTTCATTAGTAGCAACCGATGGATAAATAAGTTGAATTATAAAATTACTAGCCATCATAATAGCTAAACCTAAAACCCAATATTTAAGTCCAAAACTAAAAAACTTTTTAAAATTCTTTAAATATTTTGAAAACTCATGATTAAGTTCTTTTCTATAAATTAAGTAAAAAATAAACATTAAACTAATATCTATTAAAATTACCACAATATATCTATTTACAATAGAAAGATCATAAATATTAAAGCCTATCATTTTTAATACAGATATTACTAAAGTAGAATAAAGTACATCTAATAAAAATAAGCCTATAAATATTAAAAAATGATTTAAAGCCTTCATATCTCCACCTCGATTATAATATATAAATCATTATATCACGACTTCTAAAAATAAAAAAGATTTATTAATTCTAAAAATAAATTACTTGTCAAAAAAAAGAAGCCGTACCCCCTGAGGACGGCTTCAATAAAAAGAATAAAAAGGGGTTGGCTAGTGTGATACTAGCATCCAATTCGTCTAAGCCGAATTGGTGATATATATAATAATCACTAAAACATAATTTGTCAATATTTTTTTGTTAAAAAAATAAAAAAACCTCTTTTAAATATACAATATTACTAAGTAAAAAAATGTCGCATTTAAGAAAAAACCTTGTTAAACATTAGTTAAAATGATACCGATTTATAATGTGGATAACAAACAAAGGT
>URXR01000012.1 GCA_900551925.1 uncultured Mycoplasmatota bacterium
TAGAATTTAATGATGAGTTATGGAGAATAATTGGAGTATTTCCAACAGATGATGGAACTGGTAATATAGAAAATAGGATAAAGATAATAAGAAATGAAAAGGTCGGGAACATTGCGTGGAATAATGATGAATCAAATGATTGGTCTATGTCAAGTCTAAAAGAAATATTGAATAGTGGAGATTATTATAATAGGGTAGGTAGTTATTCAACAACTGGGTTAATTAGTGAAGCAAAGAGCATGATCGGAAAAGCAAAATGGTATTTAGGAGGAGTGACACCATCCAATTTTAATAATGCTTTAGCAAGTGATTTTTATTCATATGAAAGAGGAACAACTGTGTATAGTGAAAATTCAACAAGTTTTGTAGGAGAAGTAGGATTAATGTATCCAAGTGATTATGGATATGCAACAAGTGGAGGAAGTGCAATAGATAGAGAGGAGTGTTTATCTCATGCTTTATCTGATTGGGATAGTAATAGTGATTGTTATAATAATGATTGGTTATATGCTAATGATTTAATTCAATGGACAATAACTGCAGATGCTGATTATTTTTCTTCTGTATTTTATGTGTATTTAGATGGATATATTGGATATAATGCTGAACTTTATATTATAGATTATCTTGCAGTACGTCCTGTTATTTATCTGTCAGTGGATGTGAAAATTACTGGTGGTTCTGGAACAGAAAGTGCTCCATATATCCTTTCTAAGTAATGGTTTTATTTTATAGATTTTAGTTTTTGACTAAAGTCTTTTTTTGTTGTTTAAAAATATCTTTTTTTTATCATTATATGAATAGAATAATAATGGGAGGCTAATTATGTTTTCAAAGTTTGATGAAGAAGCAAAGAAAGTACTTTTAAATATGCAAAAGGAAATGGTTAGTTTAAAACATCCTTATATAGGTAGTGAACATTTATTATTATCATTACTTAAGTATGGTGATGATGATTTTGTTAAAAAATTTAAGTCTGTTAATGTTACTTATGATACTTTTCGTGAGGAACTTATTAGAGTGGTAGGGGTTGGTAAAAGTTCTAATGAATTTTATCTTTATACTCCTCTTCTTCGTAATATTTTAGAGGCTGCAGGTATGGATAGTGCAGATAAAGGTAAAAAATGTGTTGATACTAGTGATCTTTTTTTAGCTTTATTTGAAGAAGGTGAAGGGGTTGCTATTAGAATACTTTTGGGAATGGATGTTGATGTAGATAATTTGTATGATGATTTTTATGTTGGAAAGAAATCTAAGAATGTTAAGTTAATTGTAGAAAACTTTGGAGTTAATTTAAATGAAAAATCTAAGAAAGGGGAGATTGATCCGGTTATCGGACGTGATAAGGAAATCTCTCGTTTAATTGAGATTTTATCTCGTAGAACTAAAAATAATCCTCTTTTATTAGGAGAAGCTGGAGTTGGTAAAACTGCAGTGGTTGAGGAACTAGCGCGAAGAATTGAAAAGAGTAAAGTACCGTTTAAACTTTTGAATAAAAAAATAATATCGGTTTCAATGGCTAGTTTAGTAGCGGGTACTAAATATCGCGGAGAGTTTGAGGAAAGACTTGAGAAAATTATTCAAGAACTTGAGGAAAATGATGATGTTATTTTGTTCATAGATGAAATTCATACTTTAGTAGGGGCAGGTGGAGCAGAAGGTGCAATTGATGCTAGTAATATATTAAAACCGGCGCTTGCTCGTGGTAAAATCAAAATAATCGGGGCTACTACAATAGCAGAATATAAAGAGTTTATTGAAAATGATAAGGCTCTTTCTCGTAGATTTCAAACAGTTTTAGTGGAAGAACCTGATGTAGAAGCTACTCGTAATATACTTCTTAAACTGAGACCTATTTATGAAAGTTATCATAAGGTTAAGATAAGTGATGATGTTATTAGAGAAATAGTGAGTCTTGCTAATAAGTATATTTATGATAGAAAAATGCCTGATAAAGCTATTGATATTTTGGATGAGGTTTGTTCTAAAGTAGCAGTTTCAGCTTTTAAACCTGATGATATTTCTGATATCAATGAAAAACTTTTAGAAATTAAGGATTTAAAGAATGATTCTATTAAAAATAATAAATTTGATAAAGCTTTTTTATATCGAAAAACAGAGATGATTTTAGAAGATAAAAAGAATAAAATAGAATTGAAAAAAATAAATGAACATTATAAAAATGTTAAGGTTAGTGATGTTGTTAAAATTGTTGAAGAAAGAACTAAAATACCTTTATATAAAGATTCTTTTAAGGTATTAGAGAATTTAAAGAAAAAACTTTTTGCTTCGGTTCTTGGACAAGATAAAGCTATTAATACTATTTGTGAGGCTTTTAAAAAGAAAAATTATTCTTCTTTTGGAACTTTGAAGCCTTCTTCATTCTTGTTTTTAGGTTCTACAGGAGTAGGGAAAACTTTACTTGCTAAAGAATATGGAAAAGTTTTATATGGAGATAATATTATAAGAGTTGATATGAGTGAGTATAAAGAAGGTCATTCTATTAGTAAAATGATTGGTTCTCCGCCAGGATATGTTGGTTATAGTGATAATAAGAATGTGTTTGAATTAGTTAAAGATAATCCTTATTCTTTGATAATTTTAGATGAGATTGAGAAAGCTAGTCGTGAAGTAATTAATTTATTTTTACAGATTTTAGATGAAGGTATTGCGAAGAATAGTAAGGGAGAGAAAATTAATTTTTCTAATACTACTATTATTATGACTTCTAATTTAGGTTGTTCTAAGAGTAGTATAGGATTTAATGACTCTCTTTCTTATGAAGATATTAATAATTTTTTTGGAGTAGAGTTTGTTAATAGAATAGATAATATTATTTATTTTGATAAGATTAGTAGTGATGTTTGTGAAAAGCTTATTAGGAAAAAACTTAATCTTCTTAGAAAACATTATAAATCTAGAGGACTTATTTGTTCGTTTTCTAAAGGTCTTATCGAGGAAATTAAAGAATTATGTGAATATGATAAATATGGGGCTAGAAAAATAAATTCTATAATAGAGCAAAAAATTGAGAATATTTTAATAGATAAACTTATAAAGGGCGAAGAGAATGTGCGAATTAGTTCGGTAATGAATGAGGTTGTTTAAATTAGAAGGTTTACTGACCTTCTTTTTTTTGATATAATATAGCCAGGTGATTTAGATGAAAACAAGAACAAGATTTGCTCCGAGTCCAACTGGATATATGCATATAGGGAACTTAAGAACTGCTATTTTTGAATATTTAGTGGCTAAAAGTAATAATGGAGATTTTATACTTAGAATTGAAGATACTGATCAAAATCGAAAAGTAGAGGGTGCTATTGATTTTATTTATAATACTTTAAATTTATGTGGTTTTACTATTGATGAAGGGCCAAATAATGAAGGTAGTGTGGGGCCTTATATTCAAAGTGAAAGAATAGATATTTATAAAGAATATGCTCAAAAGTTAGTAGAAATGGGAAAGGCTTATTATTGTTTTTGCAGTGAGGAAAGACTTAATGAGCTTCGTGATATTGCTAATTTAAATAAAGTTCCTTTTAAGTATGATGGGTATTGTCGTAATTTATCTAGGGAAGAGACTTTAGAAAGAATTAATCGCGGAGAAAAATATGTTATTAGACAAGCTATGCCTACTTCAGGAGAAACAGTTATTGATGATTTAGTATATGGAAAAGTGGTTATTGATAATAGTGTACTTGAAGATCAAATACTTTTAAAAAGTGATGGTTTTCCAACTTATAATTTTGCTAATGTTATAGATGATCATTTGATGAATATTACTCATGTTGTAAGAGGTAAAGAGTATTTAGATCAAACTGCTAAATATAATTTGTTATATGAAGCTTTTGGTTGGGAAAAGCCAGTTTATATTCATGTTGCTATGGTTTTGGGAGAAGATGGTACTAAGCTTAGTAAAAGAAATGGTGATGCTTCTTTTATGGATTTATATAATGATGGGTATCTTCCTGAAGCTATTGTTAATTATTTAGTATTTTTAGGATGGAGTCCTAATAACAATAGAGAAATTTTTAGTATGGATGAACTTATAAAAGAGTTTGATCCTAAGAGAATTAGTAAGTCATCGAGTCAGTATGATGTTAAAAAACTTAATTGGATGAATGCTAAATATATTAAAAATCTTAGTGATGAAGATTATTATAAATTAGTAATTCCTTATTTAAAAGATTTTTATGATGTTAGTGATAAGAGTGAGGATTGGCTTAAACATTTAGTACGTATTTATAAAAATCATATTAGTTTCGGAAAAGAGATTGTTTCAGAAGTAGAATTATTTTTTAAGAAGGATTTGGATTTAGATGATGAGTGTCTTTCATTTTTAGATGATCCTGATGCTAGAAAAGTTATAGATTGTTTTAAGGAAAAAATAGCTAAGCTTAAAGATTGGAGTGTTTCTTCAATTAATGATTGCATAAATTTAGTTAAAGAAGAGACTGGGATAAAAGGTAAGATGCTTTATATGCCTATTAGAATAAAAGTTTCTTATCAAATGCATGGTCCAGAACTAGGAGATACTATATTTTTACTTGGTAAGGAAGAAGTTTTAAAACGTTTAGATAGGAGTTGATATATTTTGAGATTATATAATACTTTAACTAGAAGGCTTGAGGAGTTTATTCCTTTTGAAGAAAACATTGTTAAAATGTATACTTGTGGTCCAACTGTATATCATTATGCTCATATTGGGAATTTACGAACTTATATAATGGAAGATGTATTAGAGAAAAGTTTTAAGTTTTTGGGATATGATGTTAAGAGGGTAATGAATATTACTGATGTTGGTCATTTATCTAGTGATGCTGATACTGGTCTTGACAAAATGGTAAAAGGTGCGATTAGAGAGAATAAGACAGTTATGGATATTGCTAAATTTTATACTGATGCTTTTTTTGAAGATTGCGAGAAACTTAATATTAAAAAACCAGATGTTGTTGTACCGGCGACTAGTTTAATTGATGATTATATCAAGATGATTGAAGTATTGTTAGATAAAGGATATGCTTATAAATCTGGAGATAATATTTATTTTGATACTTCAAAGCTTGAGGATTATTATAGTCTTACTAATCATACTCATGATAATTTACTTGAGGGTGTTAGAGAGGATGTTGATGTTGACTTAGCGAAGAGAAATAAAACTGATTTTGTATTGTGGTTTACGAAATCTAAATTTGCTAGTCAAGAACTTAAATGGGATTCTCCATGGGGAGTTGGATATCCTGGTTGGCATATTGAATGTTCGGCTATTTCACTTAAATATTTGGGAGAACACTTAGATATTCATTGTGGAGGTGTTGATAATATATTTCCACATCATACTAATGAAATTGCCCAATCTGAAGCTTATTTGGGTCATAAGTGGTGCAAGTGGTGGTTTCATGTTGAACATTTAAATGATGAAAGTGGTAAAATGAGTAAAAGCAAGGGTGATTTTTTAACAGTTTCTTTTCTTCAAGAGAAGGGATATCATCCTTTAGCATATAGATTATTTTGTTTGGCATCACATTACCGCAAGCAATTAGTTTTTTCATATGATAGATTAGATAGTTTTCAAACTACGTATAATAAACTTAAGAAGAGAGTTTTATCTTTAAAAGATGAAGGCAATTTGGATAATGTTTCTTCTTATTTAGAAAAATTTAAAGAAAGTATTGAAAACGATCTTAATACATCTTTTATGCTGACATGTTTATATGATGTTTTAAAAGCTTCAGATTTAAGTGATAAAGCTAAGAGATATTTAGTGGGTGAATTTGATAAAGTACTTGGTTTAGATTTATTATCTGACAATAAAGAAATTGTGAATGTAGATTCTGAGTATATTTTAAAGCAAATAGAGAAAAGAGCAGAATTTAAAAAGAATAAGGATTATGCTTCTGCTGATAAAATAAGAGATGAACTTTTAGAAAAAGGCATTAAACTTATTGATACTAAAGATGGTACTTTATATGAAATTATATAGAAAGGAGTTTTTGTTTTATGTTTTATATGCTTATTTTAGTTTCAATTATTATAACTTTAGCAGCTCAAATATTAGTTAGTAGTAGATATAGCAAGTATTCTAAAGTTGCTAATGGGAGAGGAATTACTGGTGTAGAGGTAGCTCAAGAAATTTTGAAAGCTCATGGTATGGATAAAGTTTATGTGGTAGAGACGAAAGGTTATTTATCAGATCATTTTGATCCTGGGCAAAATGTAGTTAGACTTTCTCATGATGTTTTTCATGGTAAGAGTCTTAGTGCTGCGGCAATTGCCGCTCATGAGGTAGGACATGCTATTCAATATAAGGAAGGAAACTTTTTTATAAAGCTAAGAAAGTTTATATTTCCGGTAGTTAGTTTTTGTTCAAAATTTGGATATATTGCTATTTTGATTGGACTTATATTTAGCTCTTTACAATTGTTTTATGTAGGAATTGTAATGCTTTTTGCTATTTTATTCTTTCAACTTATTACACTTCCAGTTGAATTTGATGCTTCAAAAAGAGCTATGCAAAACTTAGAGAAGTATAACTTACTTTTAAAAGATGAACGTAAGGGAGCTCGTAAGGTTTTAGTAGCTGCAGCGCTTACATATGTAGCTGGACTTATAACAACACTACTTGAAATTGCTAGACTGCTTCTTATGGTGGCAGGTAATAGAGATTAATGTCTTTAAAACAGTTATCGTTTTTAGGAGATGCGGTATTTGAACTAATGGTTAGAGAGTATTTGATTAGTAAAAATATTGTAAAACTTAATGATTTACAAAAGTTTACACTCTTGTATGTTACTGCTAAAAGACAAGCATATTTTCTTAAAAAGCTTGATGAGTCAGGCTTTTTAAATGAAGAAGAACAAGATTTAGTTCGAAGAGGTCGTAATATAAAAACACATAAAAGTCCTAAAAATTGTGATGTTATTACATATAAACTATCTACAGCTTTTGAAATTTTAATAGGATATTTATATTTAAATGATAAAAATCGTTTAAATGAGTTGTTTTCATTAGTAAAAGAAATGTAAAGGAAGTAGTAATATGTTGATATATGGTAAGAATAGTTGTTTAGAATATTTAAAAAAAAGAAAAAAGATTAAATCTTTATATTTGGATCGTGGTTTTAATGATAAACATATTATTTCATTAATAGAAAATTTAAAAATTAAGCCTCATTTTTATACTAAACATGAATTAGATGAACTTGCAGAAGAAAATCATCAAGGTATAATTATTGATGTAGGGGAATATGAATATTGTGATCTTGATGAAATTGTTGAAGAGAATGATGGCTTTATCGTTATACTCGATCATATTATGGACACTCATAATTTTGGGGCAATTATAAGAACATGTGTGGCAGCAGGAGTAAAAGGAATTATTATTCCAAAAGATAGGAGTGTAAAAGTTAATTCCACTGTTATGAAAACAAGTGTTGGAGCCGCGCTTAATATGAAGATATGTATGGTTACTAATCTTAATCAAGCAATAAAATATTTAAAAGATAAAAATTATTGGATTTATGCTTCAGATATGGAAGGAGTTAATTATACTGATAATATCTATAACAATAATGTTTGTCTTATAATTGGTAATGAAAATAAAGGTGTCAGTGAACTGGTTAAAAAATCATCAGATTATATTGTTTCTATCCCTATAAGTCAAAAAATTGATAGTTTAAATGCTTCTGTGGCAGCAGGAATTATAATTTACGAGGTGGTAAGACAAAGAAGCTTGTAGGGGGATTATATGAAATATAGCGATTTTGAACTTGTGTATATGGTTAGGGAAAATGAAGAAGCTTTTAATTACATGGTAAAAAAATATGAACCATTGTATTGGAAATTAGCGAATACTTTGATTAATAAATTTCCTAACAAAGGTCTTGATAAAGAGGATTTAGTGCAACAGTGCAGAATTGCTATGTGTTATGCTATTGAAAGATTTAATCCGGATAATGATGTATTGTTTTATTCGTATATGTTAATTTGTATTAAACGAGCAATGTATAATTATGCTAGAAGTTATATAAATAAGCCTGATTACTATTATTATATGAATATTGAGGGCTACGATAATATGGATGAGTTTGTTGATAGTTTAGATTTAGATAGTGTTATTGATACAGATTTTTGGTTTAGTAATGTGATTAAGTTTAAACATCAACTGGAACCATTAGAATCATGGATATTTGAATTAAGATGTAATGGTTTTAGTTATAAAGAAATTGCTAAACTTTTAGAAATTGAAGTTAAAAAAGTTGACAATTCTTTACTTAAGATAAGAAAAAAGATGGAAAAATATTTTTTATTTTAAATTGGTGTGTTATAATGTCTATGATAGGTGGTCTATGCTATGAATGATAATATTATTTCACTTAGACAATTTATAGATAGAAGAGAAGAGTTTGAGAATGTTAAGATTCAAACTTTTTGTCGTTTGATGAAGAAGGTTTCGGAAGCAATAGATAAAGAAGAACGTAATATAATTAGAATTAATTTGGATGAGATTAAGATAAATACTAGTAATGGGGAAATAGTTCTTCCAGATAGTTTATTTAATAATTCAGATGAACTTGATAAAACAATTGCAGGTTTTAATACTGGTGTTAGTTTGATTGCTGATAGAAAGAGTTCTAAAGAGCATAAAAGAGTATCACTAGCTCTTATGATTTTAGGTTGGTATTGTAATCCTGATAGGAGTGCTGTTATTAGTGATATAAATGTTTTAGAAAATTTTGACTATTATATGAGTAAAGTTCCTAATTGGCTTCAAGATTTTTTTGTTGGAGTATTTCGTAGAATGGATTATGATACTTCATTTTCAGATTATTATAAAAAGAATTTTACTGATAAAATAAAGAATGAGATAACTGAGGCTTTTAAAGAGTATGATTTACCTGATGAGCAAATGAAGAAAATTATGAAAGTTATTATAAAAAGAGCTGATAATATGGTTATGGGTGGTGATAATAATGCCTAATAAGTTTAATGCTGAATGGGAACAAGATATGCTAAAGGAAGTTCCTAAGGCAACTGATTATGTCAAAGCTAAAACCGGTTTAGAGCTTGAGATGTATAGACAAGGTAATTCTGCTATTAAAACTAGTTTAGATGCTATAAATGGTGATAATAGTGTTAATAATCAAGTTTATGATAATCAATTGACTAATAGTCCAGGGACTGGAGAGGAAAGAGCAAATGTTAGAGTAAGAAAACTTACTCCTCCGGGTGGAGTTAGTCAGGGTACTCCTAATATGAGTGCTAATAACAATTATAATTATCAAAACTATGGTGTTAGTGGTTATGAAGATACTCAAACTATTAATAATTCAATGACTGGTGCTGTTAGTGCTCTTATATTAGTAGGAGTAGTGGCTTTAATAATACTTGTAGTGGTAGTTAGCATGTTTATTATGAATGGTTTAGAATTTTAAAAAGTAATAGATGAATTTTAGTTTTATCTATTACTTTTTTTGTCTTTAGTTTTTTTAAGATTTTTCAACATATTTCTTATTTCTTCAAAGTCAGCAGGAAGGTTTTGGGTGTCTTTTTTGATGTGAGGTGGAATTAAGAGTCTATTATATGTATCTTCTAAGTGTAGAACTTTAAAATTTATTTTATTTACCATTGCGTTAAAATTTTGAAACATATTGTAATATAGCTCATTGTAGGTTTCATTTATTTTTACTCGATGGTCTGAAAAGTCTATTAATTTGATATTGTCATCTACTACTAAAAAGTTGCCACCATGGACATCTTCATAGCAGATATTATATTTGGTAAGTTCTTCTAAAACATCGAGAACTTTTAAATAATAGGTTATAGGATCGAGTTCAGGGTGATTTTTTAAAAATTCTGTAAGAGTAGGTGCGTTTTCGTAAAATTTTATTATTTGTCCTACGACAATATTATTTTCTTTTACTATTCCAATAGGAAAATCAGTTAGTTTAATATTATTTTGATATATTTTTAGGTTTTCAATCATTTGTTTACATAGAGGTTTACCTATTATTCTTCCTGTTGTTTGGCAATAAACGTTTTCTTCTATGTCATATATTCTAATAGCTAAGTCATCGTTATATTTATATATACTAGCTTCACTTCCCGAAGCAACGTATTTGTTTCTGGTCATATTTCTTAATTCTTCAGTACTAACATTAATCTCCCTCATTTTTTCCACCTCGTTTTCAATATTATTATAATAAAAATTTCTCATATTTTCAAATTATTGATTTTATTGTTATAAATATAGTTTTTATCTTTTATTTTTTATTGTTTAGTGTTAAAATATTATCTTGAGGAGATGATTTTATGTCACTTTTTAAAAAAGTATTTGATTTTGATGAAAAAGAACTTAGAAGATTTGAAAAAATCGCTAATAAGATAGATGAACTTGATGAAGAATATCAAAAATTGAGTGATGATGATTTAAAAAATAAAACAGCAGAGTTTAAAGAAAGATTAGAAAAAGGTGAAACTTTTGATGATATAATTGTTGAAGCGTTTGCTACTGCTAGAGAGGCTTGTTTTAGGGTAATTGGAGAAAGACCTTATCATGTTCAATTACTCGGTGCTTTAGCGCTTCATTATGGTAATATTGCAGAAATGAAAACTGGGGAAGGAAAAACTCTTACTTCTGTTATGCCAGCTTATCTTAATGCTTTAGAAGGAAAAGGTGTGCATATCGTTACTGTTAACGAATACTTAGCAGAACGTGATTCTGAGTGGATGGGACAAATTCATAGATTTTTAGGCCTTACAGTAGGACTTAATAGACGTGATATGAGTGCTAAGGAAAAAAGAGAAGCTTATGATGCTGACATTTTATATTCTACTAATAATGAAATAGGTTTTGATTATTTACGTGATAACATGGCTATTCGTAAGGAAGATAGAGTGCAACAACGCGGGCTTAATTATGCTATTGTTGATGAGGTTGATTCTATTTTAATTGATGAAGCTCGTACTCCTTTAATTATTTCGGGAGGATTTTTAGAAAATAAAAATTTATATATTGATGCGGATAGATTTGCAAAAACTTTAAAGGAAAACAATGGTTATGTTTATGATGCTAAGTTAAAAAGAAGTAATTTGGATGATGAAGGTGTAAAAAAAGCCGAAAAATATTTTAAAGTTGATAATTTATATGATGTTAATAACTCAACTTTGGTTCATTTTATTAATCAAGCTTTACATGCTAATTTTTCAATGAAAAAAGATTTTGATTACGTTGTTACGGATGGAAAAATTGTAATTGTTGACCAGTTTACAGGTCGTCTTATGCCGGGAAGGGCTTTTAGTGATGGTCTTCATCAAGCAATTGAAGCTAAAGAGGGAGTAGAAATACAACAAGAAACTAGAACACTAGCCACTATTACGTTCCAAAATTTATTTAGAATGTATAATAAACTTTCTGGTATGACTGGTACTGCTAAAACAGAAGAGGAAGAATTTAGAGAAATTTATAACATGTATGTTATAGCTATTCCTACTAATAAACCAATTATAAGAATTGATATGGCTGATCTTATTTATGCTAGTAAGAAATCTAAATTTAAAGCTATTATCGAAGAAATAAGTAAAAGACATGAAAAAGGGCAACCTGTACTGGTAGGTACTATTGCAATTGAAACAAGTGAAGAAATAAGTAGTCTTTTAAAGAAAAAGGGAATTCCTCATGAGGTTTTAAATGCTAAGAACCATGCTCGTGAAGCAGAAATTATTGCTAAAGCTGGGGAAAAAGGAGCAGTTACTATTGCCACTAATATGGCAGGACGTGGTACAGATATTAAACTAGGCGAAGGCGTTAAAGAACTTGGTGGCCTTTGTGTTATAGGAACTGAACGACATGAATCACGTCGTATTGATAATCAACTTCGTGGTCGTAGTGGTCGTCAAGGAGATCCAGGATTTACGCAATTTTATATTGCTATGGATGATGAACTTATGATTCGTTTTGGTTCTGAGAAGATAAAAAATATTTTACAAAGTACAGGTATTGATGATGGAATGGTTATTAGAAGTAAAATGTTTTCTAGATCTGTGGCTTCAGCGCAAAAGAGAGTTGAAGGCAATAACTATGATATGAGAAAAACTGTACTTCAATATGATGATGTAATGAATAAGCAAAGAGAATTAATATATGGAAAAAGAAATCATATTTTAGATAGTGAGTCTATCCATGATGATATTCTTAAAACTATATATAATCATGTGGCAGATTTAATTGAATCACATTGTGGTGAAAGTGAACATTTAGATAAGCAAGATATTGTGGATATTATTGAATATGTTAATTCTAATTTGTTAAAAAAGAATATAGATGAAGTATTTTTTGAAAATAAAAGTATAGATGAAATTATTGATGAGCTTACGGCTTTAATAACTGAAGAATATGAGGAAAAGATAAAAGATATTCCTGAGGAAGTTAGTAATGAATTTGAAAAAGTTATTAATTTAAATGTTATTGATAAGTATTGGATGGAACAAATTAATACAATGGCTCATTTAAAAGAAGGTATATTTTTAAGACAATATGCACAAGATAATCCTCTTAGAGCTTATACTACTGAAGGTTTTGAACTTTTTGATACAATGCTTGAAAATATTGATAAATATACGACTTTATATTTGGTTAAAGCAGAAATTAGACAAAATATTGAAAGAAAACAAGTTGTAAAAAATCAATCTACTAATGACTCTAGTAGTGATAGTAAAGGACGTACTATTAAAAAGGGAGAAAAGATTGGTAGGAATCAACTTTGCCCTTGCGGGAGTGGAAAAAAGTATAAGAATTGTTGTGGAAAGTAAGCCAAAACAAGGAGAAAATGAGTAATTGTTAAAAAATAATAAAGAATGCAAAAAGTTATGTGAAATTGATATAATAGAAAAATAATTATATTAAGAATGCTAGCATATATTGTTAGTATTCTTTTTTTGTAAAAAAGCGACCATCTTATCTGGTGGAAATTTATTGTTAAATATTATAAAAAATTGTATAATATATTCAAGAAATTACTTATCAAATTAATATTAAAGGAGGCAAATGATGACTGATAAATTAATTGGAAATGAAAAAAATATTTTATTTTATAATGATGAAGAAGGAAATATACAAATTGAAGTATTACTTGAAAATGAAGATGTTTGGTTAAATGCAGAATCATTATCCACACTTTTTAATATAGATAGAAGTGGTATTGTTAGACATATTAACAATATTTATAAAGATGAAGAATTAAGTGAAAATAGCACATGTGTAAAAATTGCACATGTGGGTAATGATGGTAAACAAACCTACAATACCAAGTATTACAATCTTGATATGATTATTTCTGTTGGATTTAGAGTTAATTCTAAAAAAGCAATTAAGTTTAGAATTTGGGCAAATAAAATAATAAAAGATTATATGGTTCAAGGTTTTGTTTTAGATGATGAAAAGATTTATGAAGGTAAGAAAATCAGATCAAGAATATTTTAAGAGATTACTGGAAAGAATTAAACTGATTCGTACAAGTGAAAGAATGTTTTATCAAAAAATTACTGATATATTTGCAGAATGCTCTATTGATTATGATAAAAGTAGCGAAACAGCAATAACATTTTATAAAACAATTCAAAACAAATTCCATTTTGCAATCACAGGTCAAACAGCAGCTGAGATTGTTTATGATAGAGTGAATGCAAAAAAAAGAAAATATGGTGCTTACTACTTGGGAGAATTCTCCAGATGGAAAAATATTAAAATCTGATGTTATTATTGCTAAAAATTATTTAGAAGAAAAAGAAATTAAAAATCTAAATAATTTAGTTAACTTATTTTTAGATATTGCTGAAAATAATGCCGAAAGAAATATAACTATGTATATGGATGATTGGAAAAATGAAGTTGAGAATGCACTAAAAGTATTTCATTATGAAGTACTAGAGGGAAAGGGTAAAGTATCTCATGAAAAAGCTATGGCTAAAGCATTTAATGAATATGATAAATATAAAGTAATTCAAGATAAAAATTTTGTTTCTGATTTTGATAAGCTATTAATTGAAACTAGAAAAATAGAAGATAAATAACATATATTTTCAATAATATCAAAATATGATATGCTTATATCAGTGAACTAATGATAGCAATGTCCACTATTTATCCACAGTAGATAAATTATTTATAGTAAAATAAATAATATAAATACTTGGATTTCTTGTCTATGTGGCAGCGATAAAAAATATAAGAATTGCTGTGGAAAGTAAGATAAAAGATAGATAAAGATGTAAATGTAATATAATACGTTTACATCTTTTAAAATGCTTTATTTTTAAATTAGATTTTGAAAAACTTATAAAAAAATTATTGGTATTTATAGAATGTTTCTATGACTATGATAATATAATTAATCAGTTAGTATTTTAAAAATTATTATTATTTATTATTATTTATTTATTGACAAAAAGTACTGTATATAATACTATGGAATTATATAATATGTAGTATAGGAGGTAAGTATTTATGATATGTAATAGGTGTGGAAAGAAAGTGGATAACAATTCTAAATTTTGTCCTAATTGTGGGCAAGAGGTAACGGTTTCAAATTCAAATAATGTTAATAATTCTGAAATAAGTAATGGCAGTATGAATAATGGCGCTAAAAAAGTAAATGTTGGTTTAGTCATTGTGTCTTTTCTTATTCCTTTGGTAGGATTAATCTTATTCATAGTTAAAAAAGATAATGATAAGAAGAATGCCAAAGCATGTGGAATATCTGCTTTAATAGGTTTTATTTTAGGAATAGTTTTGTCTATTTTGCTTACTGTATTTACGTTTGCTATAGTTGATAATGCCAATAATAAAACTGTGGATATTTTAAATGATTCAAATACTGTTACAGAAGAAGATGTAGATGATAATGACAGTAGTAATGTTTCAAGTGATTGGGATGATTATGAATTTGTTGTTAATGGTAAAACGTTGGAATTACCATGTACATATGATGAACTTAAAGCTGCGACTGGTTTTAGTATGAAAACAGCTCAAGAAGATTCTAGTTTATCTAATAATTATTACACTATTGTTAATATGTATAAGGATGATAAATTAGCATTATATATTGAAATATTAAATGATACTGGTAAAGATGCTAAATATACTGATAGTAAGATAACAAGAGTATCTCAAACTGAATATCAAGTTTCAAATGGAGCAGATAAATTAACATTTCCTGGAGGTTTACAAGCAGGAGAAGAAATGACTGAAGCGAAACTAGAAGAATTATTTGGAAAACCTACTGACAAACATGATTATTCAAGTGATGGTTATAAAAGTGTTACTTATACCTATAATGAAGATTCATCTTGGACTACAACAAATTATTTTGAAATAACTATTGTTAATGGTGTAATTGATGAATTAACTTTAGATAATAGAGATTATAAATAGAGGGATTTATATTAATCCTTCTTTTTATATGATTTATAGAAATAAAAAATAATACGGATTTATCAATTTACTGTTTTACTTAGTTGTCTTATTTAGTGTTTTTTGATATATTTTTAATATAGTTGTGATATTGTTTAATATATTTTTTTAAGGGGAAGTATATTAGATTAATGAATTTGATTTAGAAAATATGTATTTAATTAGGAGATAGTTTTTATGAAAATAGTTTTTGAAAATGAAAATAGAAGAGCTGTTGCGAAAATTAATGATTTAGTGATTGGATTTTGTAAATATGAGGAAATTGGTTCTGTTTGGAATATAGTTTCTACTTTTGTTGATTCTAATTATCAAGGAAAAGGTATTGCGAAAGAACTAGTTAAAGTTGTTATTAAAAATGCTAAAAAAGAGAATAAAAAACTTATTTCAGATTGTTCTTATGCTAAGAAAATTTTAGAGAAAATTACTTAATTTTTTTGTTTAGATTAGTTTTTTATGTTATTATAATAATGCATTAAGATAGGAGGACTAAAATGAATAAATTTATGAAAATGGCTAAAGATGTTGCGTTAGAGGGTATTAAAAAGAAAGAAGGAGGACCTTTTGGAGCGGTTATTGTTAAAGATAATGTAGTTATTTCTGTTGGTAATAATAAAGTTTTAGGGTCAAATGATCCAACTGCTCATGCGGAAATTGTGGCAATTAGAGAAGCCTCTAGAAAGCTTAAAACTTATGATTTATCAAGGTGTGAACTTTATACTTCAGCTTATCCTTGTCCAATGTGTTTATCAGCAATTATTTGGGCTAATATAGATAGAGTATATTATGGTTGCTATAAGGAAGATGCTGAAAATATAGGATTTAGAGATAATTTTATATATGAAATTTTAAAGGGTAATATTAGTGATTCAATTGATATAAAATCTTTGGATAGAGAGGAATGTTTAGAGGTTTTTAATGAATATCAAAAAAATAATGGTACTATTTATTAGTTTTGGGAGTGATATTGGTGAACGAAGTAGAAATTTTTTATGACAAAATAAAAAATATAAAATATGGATGGCATGATAAAGATAATATCTTACATACAAGACTAGTTATAGATAAATTTAGAAAAGATTATAAAATGCAAAAAACAGATAATATTTTAAAATCAGGTTATGCTATTTGTTGGGAAATGTGCGAATTACAAAGAGATTTTATGGAAAAAGAAGATATAGAATATAAAACAATATTTGTTTATTTAAATAATAGTAATAATGAATGTCATACTTTTACAACATTTAAATTAGATAATGACTGGTATTGGTTTGAAGCTTCTTGGAAAAGAAAAAAAGGAATACATAAGTTTTCTTCTTTAGATGATATTTTGGAATTTTATAGAAATAATTTTGGTGATTTTGCTAAAAAGGGTTATGATAAAAATAATATTTTATTTTATGAATATGATAGAATTTCCGATGGATGTTCATGTGAAGAATTTTATGAACATTGTTTATCTGGGAAACTTATTGAGTTATAATATTTTCTCTAGTTTTTCTAGAGTTTTTTTTCTTTTTATAGTATAATTAGTTCAAAGTTAGGAGGCTTTTTTATGGAATTGGGAGATTTAAAGAAGACGCTTTTGGATAATTTAAAAAAAATAGATGTTTTATGGAGGTCACTTTGACGTTGATAATAAAATATTAACTATTAAAAAATTAGAAGAAGAAATTAATAGTCCTTCTTTTTGGAATGACAATGAAAGGGCTCAAGAAAAGATTGCAGAATTGAATAATCTTAAAGAAGTTACTGATAATATAGTGTCATTAAAGAAAGAAATAAATGATAATTTAGAACTTTTGGAACTTATTTCTTTGGAAAAAGATGATGAAATTTTGGAATCTATTACTGATTTTGCTACATCTTTAAGTAGAAAAGTATCAAAACTTGAACTTGAACTTTTACTTAATGGAGAATATGATCATGGTAATGCTATAGTAGAGATACATTCTGGGGCTGGAGGTACTGAGGCTTGTGATTGGGCTAATATGCTATATAGGATGTATACAAGATGGTGTGATAGGAAAAACTATAAAATAGAGCTTTTAGATTATCTTGAAGGTGATGAGGCTGGAATAAAAAGAGTTTCATTTTTAGTAAAGGGTGTTAATGCTTATGGTTTTTTAAAGTGCGAAAAAGGAGTTCATAGATTAGTTAGATTATCTCCTTTTGATGCTAATAATAAAAGGCATACTTCATTTGCTTCAGTGGAAGTAATTCCAGAAGTTGATAATAATGCCTCTATAGAAATAAAAGATGAAGATATAAAAATAGATGTTTATCGCTCTAGTGGTGCGGGTGGTCAAAGTGTTAATACTACGGATAGTGCAGTTAGAATTACACATTTACCTACAAAAATAGTAGTTACTTGTCAAAATGAAAGAAGTCAGATTAAAAATAAAGAAAAGGCTCTTTCTATTTTGAAAGGTAAGTTAAAACTTTTAGAGCTTGAGGAACAAGAAAAAAAGTTAGCTAGTTTAAAAGGAGAGTCACAAAATATTGATTTTGGTTCTCAAATTAGAAGTTATGTTATGCACCCTTATTCAATGGTAAAAGATCATAGAACTTTAGTCCAAACTAGTGATGTTTTAGGAGTTTTAGATGGTGATATTGATATGTTTATTGAAGCTTATTTAAGGAGTTGATTATGTGGATTCAGTATTAAGTAAGATTTATAGTAAGAACAAAATAAAGCGTTATTTATGGACTTTAGTTGGTATTTTAATATGTGCAGTTTCTTATAATTTGTTTATTTTTCCTAATAATATTGTTTTTGGAGGAGTTGGAGGTATAAGTATAATTTTTGAAAACTTTACTTCTATTAATCCTTCGCTTGTTATGCTTATTTGTTCTTTTGTTTTCGGAATTATTGGGTTTATATTTTTAAGTAAAGGTAAAGTTTTTAGGTCAGTTTTAGGTGCTATACTTTTTCCTGTTTTTGTTGAACTTACTTCTTTTCTTACAGATTATATTACTATTAGTAGTAATGATATGCTGTTAATTGCTCTTTTTGGAGGAATTTTATATGGTATTGGTTTAGGTCTTATTATGAGAAGTGGTTTTACTTTAGGGGGAACGGACTTTTTAACACAAATTGTTAGTAAGTATGGAAAACTTACGATGGGGACTTCAATGATGATAGTGGAAGGTACAATTGTGGTGATTGGAGCTTTTATATTTGGATTTACTAATTTTATGTATGCGGTGGTTATCCTTTATTTGATAACATTTTTAGTGGATAAAGTAATCTTGGGAATTTCTGATAAGAAAGCATTTTATATTATTACTAAAAAGAAGAAGAAAGTGTGTGATTTTGTGATTAATGAACTTGGTCATACTATTACTGTATTTTCTGCAACTGGAGGATTTTCTAATAAAAAAGTATCAGTATTATTTACAGTTATTCCTACTAAAGAGTATTATAAATTAAAAGAAGGTATTAGTTATATTGATGATGAAGCATTTTTTACTGTAGTTGATGCCTATGAAGTTAGGGGCGGTGAATAATGACAGATTTTTATAGTGAAATAAAAAGAATTGTTACTAGTACAGAGGTTACTAAAAAATATGCTAAAATGACGTTATTTTTAGTAGTTATTGTTTTTGCTTATAATACTTTTATTTTACCTATTAATTTAGTAGCTGGTGGTGCTGGAGGATTAGGAGTTTTGTTTAATGCCCTTTTTTCTATAGATCCAGCATTTGTTATTTTTGCAATATCATTTTTTATGTTCTTGTTGGCATTTTTATTTTTAGATGCTGAAGAGGTTGTGGCTACATTATTTGTAGCTATTGTATATCCGCTTTTACTTAAAGCTTTTCAAGGTGTTGATCAAATATTTTTAGTTGATACCTCACATACTTTAGTGTTGGTGGTCTTTGGGGCGATTTTAACAGGATTTGGACAAGGTTCGATTTTAAGGTTAGGACTTAATTTTGGTGGACTGTCAGTTCTTTCAAAAGTTATTTATAAATATACTAGAGTTTCTGTTACTTTTATTAATGCTATTGTTAATGCTACTATTGTGGTGATTGGAGCTTTTGCATTAGGATTTTTAATGATTCTTTATGCAATACTTTTTCTAGTAATAAGCAGAATGATTAGTGAAAGAGTTATTTTGGGTAGAAGTAATAATAAAACTTTTAAAATTATTAGTAGAGCTCCACTTAAAATTGAAAATTTTATTCATAATGAGCTTAAGCATGATGTAACGATTTATGATACTTATGGTGCTTACAAAGAAAAAAGTAAAAAACTTATTATGACTGTTATTCCTACGAGTGAATTTACTATTTTAAGAGATTATGTAAAAAGTGTTGATAAAAATGCATTTATATTTATAACGGATACTTATGAAGCTAAAAGACAAGATGTCATGATTAATGAAAATAGTGTTAAGTAGTTACTTTGGTAATTACTTTTTTTGCTATTATTTTTTTGTTGTGGTATAATTGTTATTATAAGCGAGGTGTTTTAAATTGGAAATAATTAGTATGAAAAATGTATATAAAACTTATCCAAACGGAGTAGGTGCTATTTATGACCTTAATCTTTCTATTAAAAAGGGAGATTTTGTTTTTATAATAGGTGGCTCTGGAAGTGGAAAAAGTACTCTTATAAAAATGCTTTATCGCGAAGAAAAACCTTCAAGAGGAGAAATTGTAATTGGAGGAGTTAATGTTAGTAGACTTAGAAATTCTAGAGTTTATAAACTTAGACGTCTTATTGGAGTAGTCTTTCAAGATTATAAATTGTTACCTAAGCTTACTGTGTATGAGAATGTGGCCTTTGCTTTAGAGGTTACTGGAACTGATAGCAAGCAAATTAGAAAAAGAGTTATTAATGTTTTAGGAAAAGTTGGGTTAAAACATAAAGCCAAAGAATATCCTGATAAGTTATCTGGAGGAGAACAACAAAGAGTTGCTATTGCTAGAGCTATTGTTAATAATCCTAAGCTTTTAATTTGTGATGAACCTACTGGTAACTTGGATCCAGAAATAAGTATGGAAATAATGGAAATTCTAGAAACTATTAATAAAGATTTAGGAACTACTATACTTATGGTTACACATGATTTAGAGATTGTTAAGAAAATGAAAAAAAGAGTAATTGTACTTAGAGAAGGAAGAATGGTAAAAGATTATGAGAAGGGAAGTTTTGTAGATGAAAAGTTTTAGGACATTTGTTAGAAGTTTAAGAGATGCTCTTAAGAGTGTTGTTAGAAATTTTAGTTTATCACTTGCTTCTGTTACATGTATAACAATTACTTTAATTATAATTGCTGCAGCACTTCTTATTTCAGAAAATGTTAGTAATTTTACTAATGAAATTGAACGAGATGTTACTGTGGTGGCGTTTTTAGATTCTGACGTTAGTGATGAGGTGCGAGAAGAGTTTGAACTTAATTTGAAAAAAAATATGAATATTGATAATTATACTTTTAAATCTAAAGCTGAAGTAAAAGAAGAAATGGAAAAGGAAAATGAAACATTTAGTACAGTTTTAGAAGAATGGGATGATAGTGAGAATCCTCTTAAAGATACTTATACTATAAAAGTTCATGATGTTGATAAGATAGGAGATACTGCAAAAGAAATTGAAGGAATGGAAGGAGTTAATTCTGTTCAATATGGAGAAGGATTGGTAGAAAAGTTAGTGGGAGTATTTGATGCTATAGAAAAAATTACTATGGTAGCAGCAGCAGCTTTAATAATTGTTACTATTTTCCTTATTATTAATACAATTAAACTTACAATCTTTTCAAGAAAAAGAGAAATTGGTATTATGAGATTGGTTGGTGCTAGTAATAGTAGAATTAAGTTACCATTTGTAATTGAAGGTATTATTTTAGGTATAATTGGTTCAATTATTCCAATATTGGTGATAGTACTTGGTTATACAACGTTATATGATTATTTTGAAGGTCAGTTATTTTCTCCGGTTATAAAACTTATTAATCCAATGCCTTTTGTGGTTAATACCTCTTTGATTGTACTTGTTATTGGTATGCTTGTAGGTATGATTGGTAGTTATAGAGCAGTAAGGAGGTATATAAAAGTATGATGAAAAAAAGTATATTTGTAGTTGTATTTTTATTATCTATGTTTTTGATTATTCCAAATGACGTTTCGGCTCAATCAATTCAAGATTATAGAAATGAGATAAAGGAGTTGGAGGCAGAAAAGGCAGAAAGTGAAGCAAATAGTGCGGCTATTCAAGCAAAAATAGATGAAGCTAATGCTAAAATTAATGAAATAACTAGAGAAATTGCCGCGACTATTAAAGAACAAGAAAATACTAAAGAAGAAATAGAACAATTAGGTAATGATATAGATTTAAAAGAAGAAGAGATTAAAGACTTAGTATCTTTTTATCAAATTTCTGATAGTGAGAATTTTTATTTGAAATTTATTTTTGGAGCTGAAAGTTTTGAAGATTTTATTTATAGATTTTCTGTAGCAGAACAACTTACTGAAGCTAATGATCAATTAGTGGATGAAATGAATGACTTAATTACAGAGAATGAGAAAAAAGTTAAGGAATTAGAAGCCCAAGAAAAGGAGCTTGACAAGTTAGATGCGCAAGTAAATGCTGAAATTCAAAAATTAGGTAGTAAAAAAGAAGATTATGTGGATGAGGCTTTAAGTGTAGATGAGGAAATAGAGTCTTTGGAAAAACAAATTGCTTTCTTTAAGGAAGAAGGTTGTAGCGAAACTCAAGATGTAACTACATGTTCTCTTAATGTTCCAAGTTCTAGTGGATTTGTGAGACCTACTCCATCAGGTTATATCTATGGTGATGATAGTTTGTATGGTTGGAGAATAAAACCTACTACTGGTGAGTGGAAATTCCATAATGGTATTGATATTTCTATTGGATATGGCACTACTGTTATGGCAACTGCAGCTGGTAAAGTTATTGAACAAGGCTATCATTGGAGTTTTGGAAATTATATTTTAGTAGCGCATAATGTAAGTGGACAAGTTTATACATCTTTATATGCCCATTTAAGTAGTATTTCAACATATTTAGGACAAGTTGTTGATAGAGGACAAGCTATTGGAGCAGTTGGAAGTACTGGTGAATCTACAGGACCACATTTACATTTTCAATTAATGTATGGTAGTGGTTGGGGAGATAGTTTAAATCCTAGAAGTTTAGTGGATTTACCTGATAGTTGGTAAGAAAATTAAGCAAGAATAAAATTAAATTTATTTTTGCTTTTTTGTTGTGCTTGAAGGAATTGTAATGTATAATGGGTATAGATAAACTATAAGGAGTGAAGATATATGAAGTTGAGAAATAGACTTGGGGGGACTTTAATAAGAAAATAATCTATAATATATGTTTAATAGTAACGATATTAGGATTACTTTTTATAGTATCAGGAACAAGTTATGCTTTATTAAGTGGAAGTAGTTCATCTGATAAAGAACAAATAATAAGAGCAGGGGATGTAACTTTAGAGTTAAGTGAATATTTTGAAAATACAAGTCAGCCTATAAGTGTAATGAGTGATACTGATGGATTATTATTGGATGAAACATATAGTTTTAATTTAAAAAATATTGGAGAAGTTTCGGCAAGATATGATATAAAATTAGTAAATGAAGTGCCAAGTGATTATAATGATGAAGTAATAGATGATAAATATGTAAAAGTAGGAGTAGAGATAAATGGGGAAGAACATGGACCATTTACATTAGAAGAAGCAAATAATATCTTAGACAGTGGAATAATATATGAAAATGAGTTAATAAGTTATGAAATAAGGGTATGGCTTAATGAAGATTATGAAGAAG
>URXR01000013.1 GCA_900551925.1 uncultured Mycoplasmatota bacterium
ATCTCAAAAAAAGATAGATTTTTAAATCTCTATCTTCTTAAGTTAATAACATTGGAAATAAATCCCAATTTTTCTAATATACATAACAAATAATAGAAAAATAATATTATAGCAAATATTGGATTATTATTTTTAAACTTAATATCAAATATATTATAATTTTTGTCAATTTTCTTTTTATAATAATTTTTGTTTCCAATCTCAAGTTTATCAATTAATTCATGCAAAAATATTCTATGTATATCAATTTTATTATCTTCATTACTAGTATAGCAATTCCATAAATTTATCTTAATAAGTTCATTATTCTTTAGTTGTTGACTATTCTCTAACATATTTATAAGAGTACTTTTACCAGAGCCATAATCAGCAATCAATCCAATAAATTTTGCTCCACTATTTATTGCACTATCTAACGAATATAAATAAGAATCAAATCCTATCCAATCTTCTTTTGCAACACCTTCTACAAGAAAATAATTTTTTTCTTCTGCCATACAAAACCTCCTATCACTAAAAAAAGAGTATAGTATACTATGATGAATATATACTAAACCCTTTTTATTCCATTTTTTTCCTTTTACTAGTGTATATTATATCATAATTAATCATTTTATAATATAAAAACTAACTATTTCTAGTTAGTCAATTCCTTATGGCGTCCCCGAATGGATTTGAACCATCGACCTATTGCTTAGGAGGCAATTGCTCTATCCTGCTGAGCTACGGGGACAAAAATAAATGTTTTATTTTAATAAAACACTTATACATAGTATAAATAAGAAGTTCATAGCGGCTTTTAAAGACCTATAATCTCCTCCTAATTTTTCTTTAAAAGATACATAATCATCAATAGCATCTACTATGACACTTTCTAAATAACGAGGTGTTTTTCCTCCGACAGGATACATATGAGATTCAATAATATTTTGTTCTTTTTTAGAAAGTTTAGTTATTTTCATAGAATTTTCTAAAGCTTTTTTAGGATGTTTTAGCATTCTTTCTTTTTTATTATCGAATTCATTATCGAAGAAAAAATCATGTAAAAGAGCAGCTTTAGCAGCACTTTCATAATCTAAGCCTAATTTTTTACAAACTCTATAGGTTTTATATGATACTTCTACACAATGAGTGAATCTATTACTATTATGATGATGAGTTTCATCTTTTAATTTATTAAATTTTCGGTTTTCTAAAATTTTTTCTACTATTTGCAAATATTCTTTGTTTTCCATTTTCTCACCACAAGTCATTATACCATAGTATATGATTAAAAGCAAATTTTAAGAAGTTTCTTTACATATATCTTTTACGTGTATTTTAAAATATAGCATAAATAATATTTAATAAAAAAACAATATAGCTTTAATTTTACTATATTGTTTTAGTTTATTTTTAAAAGTTTCTATGCATAAAGGTTGGTATTTCTATTTCTTGTGGATCAAAATTGCTGTTATCGTCATCATCTTCATCATCAATATAGTTTGATTCTGATTCATCATTTAATTGATTATAAAGAGGTTTTTTGTTTTTCTTATCGAATCCAGTAGCAATTACTGTTACTATTACTTCATCAGTTAAGTTTTCATTAATAACTGAACCGAAGATTGCATTTATATCAGTATTAGCAGCAGCACGTACTACTTCTGCAGCTTGTTCAGCTTCAAATAATGTTAAGTTAGCTCCTCCGGTGATATTAATGATAGCATCTGTAGCACCGTGAATTGATGTTTCAAGAAGTGGAGATGAAACAGCTTGTTTAGCAGCTTCGATAGCTCTATCTTCACCCATTCCGATTCCAATACCAATAATAGCATTACCTGAATTTTCCATAACTGCTCTTATATCCGCAAAGTCTAGGTTTACTAGCCCTACTACCGCAATTAAATCGGAAATTGATTGTACTCCTCTTAACAATACATTATCAACTTCTTTAAAGGCATCTAGCATTGAAGTAGATTTGTCAATTATTTCTCTTAATCTATCATTAGGAATAACTATTAAAGTATCTACGTGTTTTTTTAATTCTTCGATTCCTACTAAAGCGTTATCCATTCTTCTTTTTCCTTCGAATGAGAATGGTCTAGTAACAATTCCTACTGTTAAAGCTCCTAGGTTTTGAGCTATTTCAGCGATAACTGGTGCTGCTCCTGTTCCAGTTCCACCACCCATACCACAAGTGATGAATACCATATCAGCACCTTTTAAACATTCTTCTAATTCTTTTTTGGCTTTTACAGCAGCTTCTTTTCCTATTTCAGGTCTTCCTCCAGCACCAAGGGTTCCTAGCTGAATCTTTTTTTCGGCTTTAGAGGCATTTAAAACTTGAGCATCAGTATTAACAGCGATAAAATCAACACCACGAACTCCAGCATCGATCATACGGTTAATAGCGTTACCTCCGCCACCGCCAACTCCTACAACTTTTATTTTGGCAAGTTGGTCCATCATTGCTAAATCAAACATAACTTCATCTCCTTATTCAAATATTTTTCCAAATATTTTTCCTAGTGCACTGCCAGTCCCCATTTTCTTTCTAGCTCTGAGCATTTCATCGACCTTTTCATCTATGAACATTGTATATTCTTTTTCTCTTAATTCTAATTTATTTATAAAATATTTTATGGCACCATAAGAACTTGAATATTTGTTGTCTCTAATACCAATAATATTAGTTGTTAAAAGTTGTCCTTTACGACCATATATATCTTCGACAAGAGCTCCAAACCCTAACATTGAGGTAATAGCTCCTGTAACTATTATATAACTTATTTCACGATTTGTTAAGTTATTTATTTCATTTTTAATATTTTTTAGGATTTCTACTAATTTATACTCAATTATTTCAGATAATACATACTGATTAATAGTAGTTTTTTGTCCTAATCTATTAATGATTTGATAATCTTCATCACTATCAGCAAATTTTCGGTTAGATACTCCATAATCTTCTTTTATTTTTTTAGAAGCTTCATCATCAGTTTTAAAGTTAAAACCAATTACTTCGTCTAATTCGTCTCCTCCAGAAGAAATTATTTTTTCTTTAATTAATATTCCTTTATTGAATACTGAAATAACAGTTTTTTCTTTTCCAATATTAACAAGGGAAATAACTTCTTTATCTAATTCTTTGTCTTTAATAGCATAATAGTCTGCTACTGAAGAGATAGTGACATCAACAACTTCTATTCCTAAGTTCTCTAAAATTCCTACGACAGAATAAACATTTTTTTGAGGAACAGAAACTATTACTGATTTAGAAGCTAAAGTTTTTCCTTCTAAACCTAGAGGGTTTTTAACTTTTTTTAAGTTATCTATTTTATATTCTATTGGCATAATGCTTACTACTTCCATGTTTTTTGGAACTTTGCCTTTTAAAGATTTTTGCAGGCAATTAAAAATAGATTCACCATCAATTAAATTGTTTTCAGTAGTTATAGAGGCTTCTCCCATTCCAATATTTATATCAAGATTATTAGATGGTACGATAGCTAAAACTTGTTCTACTTTCGTTCCTAATTTACTTTCTAATTGTTTAATAACTTTCTTTAAAGAATTAGAAATTAAAGTTGCATCTACTATTAAACCTTTTTTTACTCCTTTAGTTTTTACATATGCTGTTGCTAAGACATTGAATTTATCATTATATTCTTCAATAGTAATAGCTTTAATTTCATCAGTTCCAATATCAATACTTGTGTATATCTTTCTCATAAGCATCCCTCTTATACCTTACTAAAATTATACAATATTTATAAAAAGCATGCAAGTAGTTATTTTTGGTAAAAGAAAAACAATAGCTAAATAACTATTGCTATTAAATTATTAGAACCTTTATTAACTACTTTAGACATAGTTGATTGAAACTTATATCTGATGTTTTCAGGCATCATAGCTATTTTAGATTGAATTCCTTCTTGAACAATTTGATCTAGGCTTCTACCAAATATTTCGCTTGACCAAATACTATTTGGATCATCTTTGCTATCTTTCATTAGATGTTCTATTAATTCTTTACTTTGAGATTCAGTTCCTATAATTGGTTCGAAGCTTGACTCTACATCTACTCTTATCATATGAATTGATGGTGCTGTTGCTTTTAATCTTATTCCATATCTAGTACCTTGTTTGGTTACTTCTGGTTTATCTAACTTCATATCACTAATAGTTGGACTTGCTACTCCATAGCCTGTTGTTTTAACCATTTTAAGAGCAGTTTTAAATTGTTCATATTCAGCACGGGATTCTTTATATTCTTGGAACATAGAAAGTAAATTAGCTTTATTGGAGATATCGATATCTATCATTTCATTTAGAACTTGTTCAAATAACTCTTCTGGGGCTTCTAAAGTTATAGTAATTATTCCGGTTTTAGGATCTACTTCAGACATATAGGAGTTTTTAATATATTCACAATCTGAAAAATGATTTACAATAGTATCAACATCACGTAATTTATCTACTTCAATGACACTTTCTTTGATTTTTTCAATATAGGCTTTTTTAACATAGTGATTTGGTTTTAGGACTCCTATCCACTCTGGAATATCTACTTTTACTTCGATTACTGGGAATTCATATAGTGCTTCACGTAAGATATTAGTTATTTCTATTTCGTTCATATTTAAGACATCCATTGGTAAGACTGGTACATTATATTTTTCTTTTAAATCTCTAGTTAAACTTTCTGTTTCAGTGCTGTTTGGTTTAGTGGTATTTAATACTATAATAAATGGTTTATTGATATTAGATAATTCTGCTACTATTTTTTCTTCAGCTTCAATATAATCTTTTCTATCAAATTCCCCAATTGAGCCATCAGTTGTAACTATTATTCCAATTGTTGAATGATCTTTAATAACTTTTTCTGTACCTATTTCTGCAGCTTCTACAAAAGGGATTTCTTCCGTGTACCAAGGAGTTTTGACCATTCTTGGTCCGTTTTCATCTTCATAGCCTTTAGCATTTTCAATAACATATCCAACACAGTCTACTAATCTCATATTGCAAGTCATGTCATCAATTTTGATTTTAGCAACATTATTAGGAACAAATTTAGGTTCTATTGTCATGATAGTTTTTCCCCCACTTGATTGAGGAATTTCATCTAAAGTTCTTTTTCTTTCATACTCATCTTCAATATTAGGAACGACTAGTGATTCTACAACTTTTTTTATAAAGGTAGATTTTCCTGTTCTTACGGCTCCTACTACTCCTAAATAAATATCTCCTCCCGTACGATAAGCAATATTTTTAATTATTTCCTGTTTATCCATAGCATCACTCTCTTTCATTTTAACTTTATGATAACTTTTTTAATATATACAAAAAAAATACTACTTTTTATAGTATTTCTTAGAAATTATTTATATTTATATTTATATTTATATTTTTATTTTTTAGTTCTGGCATTTAATTTTGCAATAGCTATACTTAAGTTATCAAACATATTAGAATTTGGTTCTTGTTTATATATTTCCATTAAAGTTCTTACTATATCTTCATCAAAATATGAAACCATAACTTCTCCTTTAGAAGGGCTTTTTTGAAACTCATCATTTATTTCATTAATAATAGTTGCTCTAGCTTTTTTATAATCTTCTTCAGGACTAGCAAAATCAAAATTTTTATGTTCAGTATTTCTCACTATTTGAGAAATATAAACTTTTTGATTATAAAATAAACTATAATAGTTGTCAGTTAAAGCAATATCGCCTTTTTCTCTATCAGAAATCATGATAATATCTTCGGGACTAAAATTATAATCTTTTTCATAAATAGTAGTAGTATTATCTTCTTTATAATAATCTATTAAATTAATATTTTGATATTTTAATAAAGTTGGTATTATTTTTTTATTATAAAAGGTTAAAATATCGTCTTTTTCTTGTCTAAAAAATAGATAGTTTCCTATTTTTAAACCAGATATATCATTATCATCAACTAAAACTAATACTTTATTTTCCATATATTACTCCTTTATTTTAATTTAAAATTTCCTTTATTTTATTTTGTAAGTTTTTATCTTTTATGAGTTCCATAATTTTTTGTTCTTTTTCATACAGTTTTAATTTTTCTTCATAATGGATTAATTCTTCTTCTATTTTTTTTAATCTCTTGTGAACGGCATTTCTAGATATATTTTTATTTTCTGCTATTTCTTGAAGAGATAAATTAGAGAAGTAGTAATCTTTAAATACTTCTTGGTCTTTGTCTAGTAATAATTTTTCGTAATAATCAAAAAGAATGGTTAAATATATTTCTTTTTTCATTGTATCATATCCTTGAATAATCCGTAAATATATTTTTCTATATCAAATACTTGTAAATCATCTTTGGTTTCTCCTAGTCCTACATATTTGACTGGGATGTCTACTTCAGATTTAATAGCTAGAACAATTCCTCCTTTGGCTGTTCCATCTAATTTAGTTAGAATAATTCCAGTTATATTAGTTACTTCTTTAAAGGTTTTAGCTTGACTTATACCATTTTGTCCAGTTGTAGCATCTATTACGAGAAGTGTTTCATGAGGAGCTTCGGGAATAAAATTAGTAATTACTCTATTTATTTTTTCTAATTCTTTCATAAGATTAACTTTATTTTGAAGACGTCCAGCAGTATCAATTAGAACAATATCAAAGTTTTCTTCTTGAGCTTTTTTTAAGCCATCATAGACTACTGAAGCTGGATCTTTTTTTGATTCATCTCCGACAAAGCCAGAGTCTGTTTTATCAGCCCATTCTTTTAATTGTTTTACAGCTCCGGCACGAAAGGTGTCTGCTGCTACCATAAGAACTTTTTTTCCTTTGTCTTTTTCTTTTTGGGCTATTTTAGCTATGGATGTGGTTTTTCCTACACCGTTTACGCCAATGAATAAAATTACGGTTGGCCCTTCTTTGGCATAGTTTATTTTATTAACAATTATTTCTTCGTTTACGTAGATAATAAATAATTCATCAACAATTATTTCTTTTAACATTTTAGGATCATCTATTTTTTCTTCTTTTACTCTTTTACGAAGTTTTTCCATAAAGTCCATTACAGTATTAACGCCGATATCAGCCATGATTAATATTTCTTCTAATTCATAGAAAAACTCTTCAGTTATTTTGTTATATTTATTAGTAATATTTATTAGTTTAGAGACAAAGTTATCGCGAGTTTTAGTTAATCCTTTGTCATAAATTTTAATATCTTTAGTCTCTTCAGTTTTAGTTTCTTTTTTCTCTTTTATAAAACTTTTTTTTAATTTATTAAATATTCCCATTTGTATCACCAATATAATTATAACAAAAAAAATACAGTTATAAAACTGTATTAAGATATTTTTTTATCTTCCTTTAGCGCCTTTATTAAATTCGTTATACGTATAACCTGCTGCTAAAGCTGCTACTGCGGCTGGAGCATTTATTAGAGCAAGGGCTAAAGCTGCTATACCACCAGCAATTGCAATTAAAGCTTTGGCATTACTAGCATTTACTTTAGATTTAAGCCAAGATTTTGCCTTAGTAATTGCAGTAACTTTCTTTTTTTCTTCTGGAGTAGTGTCTACTGGTGGAGTTGTTTGATTTTCTGTTTCTTCTTTATTTTCATCTGAAGAACTACTTGTTCCACTATTTTGATTTTCATTTTGTTTTAAATTTTGTTCTTTTAATTTAGCTATTTCCTCTAATGAATCAGGACTTACTCTAAGTCTATTAGCAATATCATTTAAAATTTGATCATCTTTAGTCTCAGCTGAAATCATATTTAAAATAGTATTCATTTCATCAACAGTCATTTCATCAGCAGCTTCTTCTAAAGAAAGAGGTCCTTGAGATTCTAATTTAGTTTTAGAAGGATCTTCTTCAGATATTTCTGGAGAATTTTCTGGTTTTCCTTTGCTTAAATTATCTTTTTTATCTTGATTAGCATTGTCATTTATACCCTTAAATATGTCTTCATATACTGATTGCTTTTTATTGAAAATCTTTTCGTATAAATCATAAATTTCTTGTTTTGTTATTTTTTCTTTTTTGTATTCTTGCTCTAAATCCTTATATATACTTTCACCACGATTATTTTTTATCTTTAATAATTCTTCTATATATTTTTGTACTTCTTTATCAGAATTAGTAATTATTTCTTGTCTATATGCTTCTTTTTGATATTGTTCTAATCTTTCTCTAGTTTCTTGGGCCTTTTGTCTATTTTTTTCAATTAGTTGTTCTCTTTTAGCTTCTAAACTATTTTCAGCTTGTTGTTTTTTGATACTTTCATTTGCTAATTCTTTTAATAATGCTTCTTTTTCTTCTTCCGTTAAATTAGAATTGATTATTGTTACTATAGCATTTTCCATCTCTTTTTACTCCTTTCATAGGTTTTTCTCTAAGTTCTAGCGTATTATATCATAAAAATGCTTAAAATGCAATATTTTATAATATAATAATAGCATACTTATATGAATTTATCAAACAAATTTTAATGTTTTAATAAATTTATTTATCCAAGATAAAACATATTTTTTTTACAATTTCATCATCTTCGATGATTTTTATTATTTTTTTATTATTCTTTTCATTTATTTGCAATATTTTAAAACTTTCAGTTGGTTCTCCATTTAACAGTTCGCAGGCAAAATAATAGGTATTTTTATCATAAATACATTTATCTACAATTACATATTCATTACCATTTTTTAAAGTAATTATTTTATTTATCATTTTGCTCTGCCTCCTTTAGATTCCAAAAACTCTCTTAAAGGTTCATCATATACCTTATTTACAAAACCATCAATACCTTCTTCATTACCAACGTATAATGAACTTATATTTTCTCCATTATTGTAAGCTCTAATAACTTCTTCCATATTAGTTGCTTCAATCATTTGATTATTAGTGGTTGTGTACCCTTGTATTTCGCTTTGAAAATAATTATCATTAGGAGTAAGGGCATTTATATTTTGCATAGCGTTATCATTTGAAGTGAATACTTCTTTAACATCTCCGACATCAGTAATATTAGTATAATCTGGGATATCAACAGCTGAATTATTAACAGTGTCGGCGATGGTTTTTAAACTTTCTTCTATTTGACTAGAATCACCAGTATTTACAAAATGATATATGACTCCTCCGATAAGTCCGATTGCTCCTAAAACTGCTCCAATTTTTAAAGTTTTTTTAGCAAGTCTTTTGAATTTTTCTTTTTTGGTAAGTTCAGTCCCATCTCTTACGTCAACTATTTCATTTTCATCTTCATGAATTTCATCTTTTTGAAACTCATTTCCTTTTGATTTATTCTCTACATCTTTAGAAGTTTCTTTTGTATCTTGATTAATGCCTTTAAACACATTTTCATATATTTCTGACTTTTTATAAAAAACTTTTTCGTATAAATCATAAATTTCTTCTTTAGTTATTTTTCCATCTTTATATTCTTGTTCTAAATCCTTATATATATTTTCTCCTCGATTATTTTTTATTTTTGATAATTCTTCTATATATTTTTGGACTTCTTTATCAGAATTAGCAATTATTTCTTTTTTATATGCTTCTTTTTGATATTGTTCTAATCTTTCTCTAGTTTCTTGGGCTTTTTGTCTATTTTTTTCAATTAGTTGTTCTCTTTTAGTTTCAAAACTATTTTCTGCTTGTTGTTTTTTGATACTTTCATTAGCTAGTTCTTTTAATAAAGCTTCTTTTTGTTCTTCCGTTAAATTAGTATTAATTATTTTTAATATAGCTTCTTGTAACATATAACTCACCTAACTATATGAATTTTTATTATAAATATTTTTCCAGCAATTCTTGAAATTTTGGTAATAAAACTTTAAGAAGTTCTGGGTCAGTTACTTTTTCTAATGTACCATCTTCATAGTGGACTACCATTACTTTGTAAACATCTGTAACATCAGATTCATCTGGTAATATTTCATTTACATAAACATATTCGTTTCCTTCGTGTAAAAGTGCTTCAAGTACTACTACTTTATCATTTTCTTCAAAAGTAATTACATCATATCTTTTAAAAGTCATATTATTTCCCCTTTCTTTCTATCTAGTTTTAGGATTATTAAATCCTGCAATTTTATATATTTCTTCTTCTGTTAATTCTTTATTTTCTTGTTTTTCTGTTAGTAAAGGATCAAGTAATAAATCATTTGTTTCTATTTTGTTTGGAAAATTTATTGGTGAAGGTTCTGCTTCATTGGTAAAGCCAGCGTGTTTGCTAATAATATCTTCTAGATTATCAACATTATTTATATCTGTAATTGGCTCTTGTGCAGGATTAGTACTGTCGGCAGTTTTTGATTCTTCTTGATTTATTTGTTCTTCAGAAGCAGACAGTTTTTGATTTTCTCTATTTTCTCTAAGCTCTGCAATTTTTTCTTTTATTTTTGTTATAACATTTATAGCAGTAGCTAGCTGAGTTTGAATTTTCTCTTTTAAAATTGGTTTAGATGTTTTTATTTCATTAACTTTTTGTTTTATATTTTTTGGCAATGGTTTTTTTACTACTTTTAAATCAGCATTTATTTCATCCTGTACTCTATCTATATTTTCTTGTAATTTTTTAATGCTTTTTTCAGGCATTTTAACAGGATTTTCAAGCTTTACACTTGAAACTGGTTCTGAGTTATCATTGGATTGGTTAACCCCTCCATTTTGTGATGCTTTAGCAAATTTGTTTGGGTGGACTTTTTTAAAATTAGCAATTTCCTCTAAAGAATTAGTACTTACTCCAAGACTATTAGCAATATTATTTAAAATTTCTTCATCTTTAGTTTCCGCTGAAACCATATTTAAAATAGTATTCATTTCATCTATAGTCATAGCTTCTGCTGCTGCTTTTAAAGAAAGAGGACCTTGAAATTCTTTTTTAGGTATATCATTTATATCTTTAAATATATCTTCATATACTACTTCACGATTACCATGTAAAAATCTCTCATATAAATCATAAATTTCTTCTTTAGTTATTTTTCCATCTTTGTATTCTTGTCCTAAATCCTTATATATATATTCACCACGATTATTTTTTATCTTTGATAATTCTTCTATATATTTTTGTACTTCTTTATCAGAATTAGTAATTATTTCTTGTCTATATGCTTCTTTTTGATATTGTTCTAATCTTTCTCTAGTTTCTTGGGCCTTTTGTCTATTTTTTTCAATTAGTTGTTCTCTTTTAGCTTCTAAACTATTTTCAGCTTGTTGTTTTTTGATACTTTCATTTGCTAATTCTTTTAATAATGCTTCTTTTTCTTCTTCCGTTAAATTAGAATTGATTATTGTTACTATAGCATTTTCCATCTCTTTTTACTCCTTTCATAGGTTTTTCTCTAAGTTCTAGCGTATTATATCATAAAAATGCTTAAAATGCAATATTTTATAATATAATAATAGCATACTTATATGAATTTATCAAACAAATTTTAATGTTTTAATAAATTTATTTATCCAAGATAAAACATATTTTTTTTACAATTTCATCATCTTCGATGATTTTTATTATTTTTTTATTATTCTTTTCATTTATTTGCAATATTTTAAAACTTTCAGTTGGTTCTCCATTTAACAGTTCGCAGGCAAAATAATAGGTATTTTTATCATAAATACATTTATCTACAATTACATATTCATTACCATTTTTTAAAGTAATTATTTTATTTATCATTTTGCTCTGCCTCCTTTAGATTCCAAAAACTCTCTTAAAGGTTCATCATATACCTTATTTACAAAACCATCAATACCTTCTTCATTACCAACGTATAATGAACTTATATTTTCTCCATTATTGTAAGCTCTAATAACTTCTTCCATATTAGTTGCTTCAATCATTTGATTATTAGTGGTTGTGTACCCTTGTATTTCGCTTTGAAAATAATTATCATTAGGAGTAAGGGCATTTATATTTTGCATAGCGTTATCATTTGAAGTGAATACTTCTTTAACATCTCCGACATCAGTAATATTAGTATAATCTGGGATATCAACAGCTGAATTATTAACAGTGTCGGCGATGGTTTTTAAACTTTCTTCTATTTGACTAGAATCACCAGTATTTACAAAATGATATATGACTCCTCCGATAAGTCCGATTGCTCCTAAAACTGCTCCAATTTTTAAAGTTTTTTTAGCAAGTCTTTTGAATTTTTCTTTTTTGGTAAGTTCAGTCCCATCTCTTACGTCAACTATTTCATTTTCATCTTCATGAATTTCATCTTTTTGAAACTCATTTCCTTTTGATTTATTCTCTACATCTTTAGAAGTTTCTTTTGTATCTTGATTAATGCCTTTAAACACATTTTCATATATTTCTGACTTTTTATAAAAAACTTTTTCGTATAAATCATAAATTTCTTCTTTAGTTATTTTTCCATCTTTATATTCTTGTTCTAAATCCTTATATATATTTTCTCCTCGATTATTTTTTATTTTTGATAATTCTTCTATATATTTTTGGACTTCTTTATCAGAATTAGCAATTATTTCTTTTTTATATGCTTCTTTTTGATATTGTTCTAATCTTTCTCTAGTTTCTTGGGCTTTTTGTCTATTTTTTTCAATTAGTTGTTCTCTTTTAGTTTCAAAACTATTTTCTGCTTGTTGTTTTTTGATACTTTCATTAGCTAGTTCTTTTAATAAAGCTTCTTTTTGTTCTCTAGATAAGTTGGAATTAATTATTGTTGTTATAGTATTTTCTAACACAACTATCACCTATTTTCTTTATATTAATATTATCATAATAAATAGTTTAAAAAAAGTACTAAAAATTTATAAATTAGTACTTTACACATTTATTTTTCCTTTACTTTACCAAATCTTCTGTCTCTTTTATAAAATTCATTTAATATTTCATCAAATTTTTTAGTAGTTAAGGCTGGAAAATAAGTTTTTACAAAAATAAATTCAGCATAGGATATTTCCCAAAGAAGAAAGTTACTTATTCTTTGTTCTCCGCTTGTTCTTATAACAAAATCAACATCAGGAAGGTCATTATAAAGATTTTTGCCAAATAATTCTTCAGTTATATCTTCTGGTTGTAATTCATTATTTTGAATTTTAACTACTATTTTTTTAGTTGCATCAACAATTTCTGCTCTTCCTCCATAATTAAGGCAAAAATTAACTACTAGTTCAGTATTATTTTTAGTATCTTCTTGCATTTGTTTCATACTTTCGTAAACCTTATCACTTAGAGGTTCTTTTCTTCCAGAAAATAAAATTTTTATATTTTCATTTTTATATTTTTTCCTACTTAGATTAAACCATTTTATAAAAAGTTTCATTAAATAATCTACTTCGTTTTTATCTCTTTTAAAATTTTCCGTGGAAAAGACATATAAACTTAATACTTTTATATCAGTATTTTTAGCAGTATGCAAAATTATTTTTTCTAAATTTTTAGCTCCTTCTAAATGGCCTTCACTCCTAGTTTTTCCTCTTTCTTTAGCCCATCTACCATTACCATCTACTATAATGGCAACATGATTTAATTTATTCATATATTTATCTCCTTCTTACTTTTTCTTCTAATTCTTTTTTTATTTCTTTATAACTTTTATCACTTTTAATAACTGTATTAGCGGCTTCAAATTCTTGAACAGGGGTATCATCTTCTAAGTTATAATCTACTATTTCGATATGGGAACATTTAAGACAAAAATAAAGGTTGTACATTTCTCCTGGTTTATAATCTTCTGGTTCTTTATAGAAACCCTCTAAGATTTTTTCTGTAGTTCCATTAAAATAATAAATATGATGGCAATTATTTTGCTTTTCTATATCACTCATAATTAGTACCTCACTTTATTATATTATATATTATTTTTATAGTTTCTTCAAATATCTAGTTCTTTTAAAATTAAAAAAAGCCATTTTTTTCAAAATGAACTTTTTCTTTTATTTATTATATTTTCTTTTTCTAGTTAAAGCTATTCCTGCTAAAGAGGTAGTTGCTGCTAAAGATGCTAAAGCTATATTCTTTTCATCCCCAGTTTCTGGACTATCTTCTTTAACTTGCTCTTTTTCTTGTTTTTTATCTTCAGTTTTTTCTTTTTCTGGTTCTGTTTCGTAATCCTTTAGTTTTTCATTTGCTTCAATTAGGCCATAATATAGTGAACCTCTTATATTTTTTTCATATTCTCCAGTTAAATTCCATACTGGTTTTTCACTATATGTGCCAGTAACATTATAACTTACATCTCTAACTAATTTATTTAGTTCTACTAATGCTCCGTAAGTTGTTTTATCTTCATAGATTTTTTCTGTTTTTTCATAGCCTACAAAATATTCATCTTTATAAATTTTTTCTGTTTTTTCTCCTGTTACTTCATATCTTGTTACTTTTTGTTCTTCTTTTTTATATTCCTTAGCAAAATCTCCATAATTTAAGTGTGAAATTCGTTTTTTATCACAAGTCATAATTATTTTACCATTTTCTACTTCAAAATTATATGTTCCCCATTGATTACCAATGTAAGATAAATCTTTAGCGCCTTCACCAAAAATAAAGTATACATTAACATCTTTTCCTATTGATGGATCTTTTCCTAGATTAAACCATCCCTCTTTAAATGATGCCTTTTCACTTTCTGTTAATTCTTTTTCTGTCCAAATAGCAATATTACCACTACTTTGTTTAATCATAACATAATTAGCTTCTACTTCATATCTATTATTTGAATCTAATTTATTAGAACTATTTACTATAACATTTCCAGTTGTAACTTCAACAATCTTAATTTCATCTTTAGATTTTGTTTCTATATTAGTTAAAGTAAATCCTTCTTTTTTTAGATTTTCTAAATAGCTGTTTAATTCTTCCATGCTATCAAATGTTTTATTAATACTAGTTGTTTCTTCTTTTTCAAGTACTTTATTTAAAGTAGGTCCAGTAATAATTATTTTAATCTTATCACTTTCTTGTAGCTGTAAATTCTTTATAAATTCTTCAGCTTTGGTTATAGTATCAAATGTTTTAGAATCTTTAGTTACTTCATCTTTTACATAAACCCTTTCAGTATTATCTGTTTTAGTTACTATAACTTCATATTTTACTTTATCAGTTTCTCGGTTTTTTATTTCTGCTACTATAGTGGCAATTTTACTATCACGTTCAGCTTCAGTAAGTCCTTTTAATTCTTCATATTTTATTTTTTCTGATGAAGTCCATTTACTGTATATTTCATCAACACTTAAGTCTGTATTATATTTATCTTTATAATGTTTAATATACTCATAAGCTTGTTCTTTATTAGTAAATGTTTCATTTACTTCAACTGGTTCTTTTTCTTCTTTAGTAATAGTTAGATTTGAATCCTTTATATCACCTTTTTCAATTTCTTCTTGTCTTTCTTTAGCACTATTTTCATCTTCAAATGTTTCATTTACTTCAACCTTTTCTGTACCAATTATTTGATCTTTTAACTCTCCTACTTCTTTTTTAGTTATTTCATATTCATCTTTTAAGATATTTTCTTTTTCTTCTACCCATTTTTCTGCTTCTTCTTTAGTTTTAAAATCATCTTTACTATAAGAAAATTCTGCGTCTTTTACCTCTTTTGTTGTTTCAATAGGTTCAGCCGTTTGGGCATATGCTTTTGGAGTATTATATGCTAATACTGAAAATAGCATTGCTCCGGCAACTGTTATAGCTGCGATTTTGTTTTTGTTTTTCATAAAATCCTCCTTTGTTTTTGTCTATAATACCCCCCTGTATTTTGTCAAGTATTTTGTTGTTTTTTACTTCTTATTAACTATATTCAGATTTTAGAAAAACATGAAAAAAACGTCTAAATTTTGTTAGACGTTTTATTATCTTAATGGTCGGGAAGACAGGATTTGAACCTGCAACCCCTTGGTCCCAAACCAAGTGCTCTACCAAGTTGAGCCACTTCCCGAGATGGCGTCCTGGAAGGGATTCGAACCCCTGACCCACGGCTTAGAAGGCCGTTGCTCTATCCTGCTGAGCTACCAGGACATCCTCATTCAAAGCTGAATGCTACTTAATTATACAATAGAAATATCTATTTTTCAATATCTTTTTTAGTTTTTTCTAATTTTTTTTCGTTTTTAACTAATAATTCAATTTTATCAACGTCATAATTATTGAAAATGGAAGTTAAAAGAATATTCTCCTCAGCACTGGTTAAATCTTTATTAATATTTAAAGTTATTTTAGTATCCTCTATATTATATTCTAATACTTCAAGATTTTCTACTAAAGTTTTTAAATTGTTTACCGTACATAAATTTTCTAATTCTTCAATGATTATTTCTAGTTTTTCTCTATCATCATTTACATATTTAGTGACAGGGATTTCATAGTAATCATTATTATCACTGCCATAATAAGTCATTACAATTTTAACTATATTGTCTGTTTTAGAGATTTCATAAGTTTTATTAATTCCAAAATCTTCAGTTAAAACTGCTGGTAATTTTTTATTGGTATGGGGTACATATTTTAACATATTTCCTTCGACATATATTTCTATTCCTAGAATATTTTCATCAGTTATGGTATAAGTAATAGCTTCAATCATTTGTTCAGATTGTTCTTCAGTTATATTCATCAACTCTTTAGAAAAGTAAACTTTTACTAAAGATTCTTCTACTACAACATCTTCTACTTTAGTATTTTCTGGTAAAATTGGATTAAAATAGCTAGGAAGAAGAGCATTTTTATTATTTTCGGCGATCATTATTTCTAATTTTTCTTTTATTTTGTCTTCTAAAGATAAATTTTTACTTACATAAACTGCTGTTTTAGAAATATAATTGTCATCATTTAAAGTATAAATATTTGCTAAATTTTCTTCTTTTTGTTCAGATTTCGTTTCATTATAATGATCTTCGGTTTCTTTCAAACTATACAAACTAAAAACAACAAAGAAAACAATTGTGGTTAAAAAAATTCGATTAAAAGCTTTTTTTTTAAGCATACTATCTCCTCTTTTCAAATTATATGAAAAGACATGCTTTTTTATAACATGTCTTAAAGTGTTATTTCATTTAATTTTAATAGCTCCACTACTGCGGAGGCCCTTCCTTTTACTCCTAGTTTTTGCATAACGTTAGAAATGTGATTTCGCACAGTTTTTTCACTTATTTCTAATTCTTCAGCAATTTCTTTAGTTGATTTATTTTCAACTAGAAGAAGAAACACTTCTCTTTCTCTTTTAGTTAATATTGATTTTTCTCTCATTTTCCCCTCACTTTCAAGTCTTGGGTGGTTTTATATTATTCATATTATTTTATGAATAAAACTTGCTATTGGTGAGAGGACTTAGCCTATTTTAGGAAAATTTTACTGAGATACTCATAGGCTCAGTATACTCGGCTTGTACTGTTCGCATAATTTTATTAGCTAAAGAAACATCATGATCGTCACTTTCGATAACTATTTCTACTTCACTTTCTTCTTGTTTTACATAAGCTTCTAAAGAGTATTCTTCTTTAATTTTTTCTGCTATTTGATCTTCTGATGCTTTAATATTATTTATTTCTTTCATTTGTTCATAAGCTTTATTTTTCTCTTCAGTTGTTTTACTTTTATCGTTTATAACTTCTTGCAAAGTATTTAAAAGTTCAGCTCTTTCAGAGTCTAATTCAATTTTTAAAGTCTCAATATAACTGGTATTTTCTTTGTTAACTTCTTCAGTTTCATCTTTGGTTTTAGTTGTTTCTTCTTTTGATGTTTTTTCAGTTTCCACAATTTCTTCACTTTCAAATATTTCATTTGGCATTGTAATATAGTAAATACTTAATACTAATATTAAACTAAATAATGTTAAAAACCATAGTCCTTGTTTATTTATCATAATATTCTCCTCCTTGTAAATTGTATGAAAGAGTTTTGATTTTATTAAAGAAAAAAGAATATTTTTTATTATATTTTTAGGACTATATTTTTGCATATTAAAACCTTGTCTTTTGTTTAAACAAGGTATATCTTATTTCTTTTTGACTATTATTTTCTTTGTCTTTTAGCTTCTAAATAATCATCAGCGGAAATATTTTGCATTTTATTTTGTTTTTCTCCTTCAGCATAACCATAATAGAAACTATCTTGATCTTCTGAACTTAAATTATCTGGCGTTGCTGGATAATTTTGAGTTGCTACTAATTGTCCAATAGTTTCAATATACTTAGTACGCCTAGTTTGTAAACTTAAAATATCAATTGTTTCTTCAGTTAGAGCTTTTTCTAACTTTGTAGCACCTTCTTGTTTTCCTTCATCATAAGCGATTACTAAATTAGAAGAAACATTATTTAAATTTTCTAATGAAACATTTAAATAGCCTTCAATTATTCCCCTGGTATAGTATCTGTTTTCTTCTGTTGTTCTTTTCATTTTACAAAACCTCCCTTAATTTTTATATAAAAATGGTTAAAAAAAGAGCTTAGCTCCTTGATACATATTTACCATCTTTAGTTGAAATTATAATTTTTTCACCTTCATTTATAAATAAAGGTACTTTAAGTTCATAACCTGTTTCAACGGTGGCATCTTTTAAAGCGTTTTGTGAAGTATTTCCTTTGACTCCTGGTTCAGTCTTAATAACTTCCATTTCAATTTTATCAGGAAAAGATAAACCTAATATTTCTCCTTCATAAAAAGTTATATCTAAATCTTGGTTTTCTTTTAAATATTTAATATCTTCTCCGATTACATCTTTAGGAATTTCAATTTGAGAATAATCTTCCATATTCATGAAAGTATAATTATCTCCAGATGAATATAAATACTGCATTGGTTTTCTTTCTATTCTAGCAGTTTCACATTTTACTCCAGCATTGAAAGTATATTCTATAGTGGAACCAGTTCTTAAGTTTTTTAATTTAGTTCTTACAAAGGCTGCACCCTTGCCAGGTTTTACATGTTGAAATTCTATTATTGTGTAGATATTTCCTTCTACTTTAATAGTCATACCATTTTTAAAATCATTTACGTTTATCATAAAATCACCTGCTTACTTATTTTTCTTCTTTATGTAAAGTGTGTTTTTTGCACACTTTGCAATATTTATTTAACTCTAGACGTTCTGGAGTATTTTTTACATTTTTATCCAGGCGGTAATTTTGTGATTTACAAACTGTACAAGTTAGTGTTTTATATTGTCTATTTCCTACTTTTGCCACTTTAATCCCTCCTCATTTCCATAAGTATTATATCAAACTTTTTATAAAAAGCCAAAGGTTTTTTAACTTTTCTTTATTCTTATGCCTTTTTCATTATATAAATCAAAGAAAATTTCGGTAGCACGACTTACTATTATTTGATTCGCATAGCTTTTATAATCCCCACTGTTGGGGTTTTGAATATCCGGAAAAGATGCTGTTAGGGACATAACAGGATTAGTGGAAGGTGCATAACCAACAAAGTTATTAGAGATACTTTCAGCATCAATTACTCCATCACCATCTAAATCTATAAATGACTCACTAGTACCAGTTTTTCCGGCAGGAGATGGGGCTTTATCCATATATCCTATTCCTGTTCCAGAAGACATTACCATTTTAAAGCCTTGTCTTACTCTATTAATATATTTTTTTTCAACATTTAATTTATTTAAGGCAACAGGTTTTATGTCATATAAAACTTCTCCTTTACTATCTAAAACCGCTTTTAAAAATCTGGTTTTATATCTGGTTCCTCCATTCGCTATAGTTGAGACATATTGTGATAATTGAAGAGGTGTATAAGTGTCATATTGTCCTATTGAATAATTTATTAAAAGATCTCCGGCTCGGTTTGTGCTTTTGTACCCATCTTCTTCTTTGGGATAATCTATTCCTGTTTTTACTCCTAGTCCAAATCTATAAAACATGTTGCGATAAATATCAAAGGCTTTTTCATCTATTTTTAATTCTTTGCCATAGGCATAATCAAAACCTCCCACTTTCATAGCAATTTTATATTGATAAACATTAGAGGACCATTCTAAAGCTTCTAAATCATTAATTGTTCCTAAAGTTTGCCATGAACATTTTTCAGGAAGATTATATAATTTTATGCAAGCATCTTCCATAACAGTACCAATATCAATAACTTTGGTAGTATAACCAACCATGATGCTAGCACCTTTTACAACTGACCCTGGAGTTACCGTTGTTAAAATGGCATTTTCGGGAATATCATAGGCTTTATAAGCGCCATTTTCTTTTACTAATTTCTTTCCAGAAATAGACATTATTTCTCCAGTAGTGGGATTTTGAATTACGACATAACTAGTATTAAAAAATTCAGTATTAGCTTCATTTTTAGCTCTTTTTAATTCTACTTCTAACATGCTATCTATTTTTCTTTGAAGATCTATATCAATAGATAACATAATATCGGTTCCTTTTTTACCTTCTTTTACGAGAGTTAGACTATTATCATCTTCTACTTTATAGATGGCTTTTTCTCCTTTTAAAAGTTCTTCGTATTGTTTTTCAAGTCCGGATATTCCTACTCTATCGTTTAAACTATAACCTTTATCCAAATATTCTTCGGTTTCTTCAGCAGGAATTCCTGTTTCTTTAGAAGAAATACTTCCTAAAATAGTTTCTAGAGTATCGCCATAAGGATAGACTCTTTCCCATTCTAATTTAGTATTAAAGCCTTTTAGTTTTTGACTGTTTTCAGAAAAGTACGCATATTCTTTGTCGGAAACATTTTCGATTTTTATTTCTTTTTCCTCATAATAATAGCCTTTATTCATTAAGTAATAAATATAAGCGGCTCTTTTATCTTCTTCATCCATAGTTTTTAGAGCTTTAGTGGTTATTCTTTTTATTTTTAGCTCATAAATATCATCTTCAGTTAGTTTTCTATTTTCTAAAAGTTCATATTCTTCTTCAGTTATTAGCTTATCAGCATCTTCTTTGTTTATCAAAATATAAAATTCTTTTTGATTTCTAGTTGTTAACTTATCATAATCTAAATTTAAAATACTACTTATAGAATAAGCAATATTTATTTCATCTTCCACGGTTACATTATCAGGTTTTTTATAGTAAATGCTTTTGATAGCTTTATTGTCAACGAGTACTTTTCCATTTCTATCTAAAATTCTACCACGGGCTACACTTTCTCCATAAACAAAGGCATCTTTTTCATTATTCAGTTTCATACTATAATAATTTCCCATGAAAACATTTAAATATAAAATGCGAAGAATTAGGCAAGCAAAAAAAGCCAAGGTAAAACTTAAAATAATATAAGTCCTCGTTTTAGTTTCATCTTTTAAATATAATGTCTTTTTGGCTTTTTGTTTTTTCTTCATATTATTATTTTGTTACATTTTTCGAAAAACTTACATATAATTTTATAGGTGATGCTATTTGCAAAATATGCTTAAAGCTTATGCTAAAAATATGAAGCGTGAGGATATAGTTAATTTTATTAAAAATAAAGGAATAAGTGCTAGTGATGAGGAAATAGATATTGTATTTAATCATATTAAAAAATATTATGAGGTATTTTTTGATAATCCAGTTCATTATATAAAGATGTTAAAGGGAAAAATCAGTGATGATAATTATTATCAAATATTAATGCTATTTGACCAATATAAAGGTTTTTTAAAGTAAAAAATAAACTCTATTTTGAGCTTATTTTTTAATGCCAGCTTCTTTAAAAGGATATATTACTAAACTAGCACTTCCTTCGATATTTTCTTTTTTAACGCAGCCAATAATTCTACTGTCACTTGAGTTATTTCTATTATCTCCCATTACGAAATAACAATCTTGGGGAATTTTATCATAACCTAATTCAGTAATGTTAAAATCTTCAGTTTCTTCAGTTAGATATGGTTCTTCGGTTTCTTTACCATTTATATATAAAGTATTATTTTCATATTTTAAGGTTTCTCCTGGAAGTCCAATTACTCTTTTAATAATTTTACTATCTTCGGTTTTTACTACGACAATGTCATAACGATTTATTTCATTAAAAGTATAATCTATTTTGTTTAATATCATTATTTCGCCATCTTCTAGAGTTTCATTCATACTAGTTCCGTTTACTCTGACAGGAGTTATTATAAAAGTTCTAAGCAAAATTATCGCTAAAATTATACTGCCATAAATAATAAGTTCTTTCTTGGTACTTTTTTTCATAATTATTAAGCAAAAATAAGGCTAAAACGCCTTATTTTATTCCTCTTTCTTTTATTCTGTATTGTCCTACACGGTTTTTTAAGAAGTTTAACTTAGCACGTCTTACTTTACCTTTCTTAACAACAGTAATCTTTGCTATTTTTGGAGAATGGATTGGGAAAATTCTTTCTACTCCTACTCCATATGAATCCTTTCTTACGGTAAATGTTTCACTTACTTTACCACCTTTACGGGCTGTGACTATTCCTTCAAAAGCTTGAATACGTTCTTTTTTACCTTCGATAATTTTCACATCAACACGAACTGTATCTCCTACTCTGAATTCAGGAATATCACTTTTTAGTTGTTTACTTGCTACTTTATCAAGTAAATTCATCGTATCACTCCTTTTCTTTTTAGCAATCATAATAATTTATATTTTTTATTAGTTTATCAGCTTATCAGCGGATTGCTTCATTTAACGTTATTAATATTAACACAAAAATATGCTCTTGTCTAGTGTTTTTTTATGGAAAAAGTGGTTACGTGAATTTTCATTTGGAATTCCGTTTTTAAGTAAAAAACTGAAATAAGTCTGAT
>URXR01000014.1 GCA_900551925.1 uncultured Mycoplasmatota bacterium
TATATCGGAATCTTTTTTATTAATGATAAGGTATCTTTTTAAAAAAGGATTAACACTTTCTGATAAAAATTTGAATAAATACATTTATTGTGATAAAATTACTATGTTACTATTTAAAATTATTATAAAGATAGTAAACAGTTCATGTAAAATTTATTAAATATTTTATTTTAATATTAATATCATTATTAAAGTAATGGTATAATTATAATGAGGTGATTATATCAAAACTAAAAAATATATAGTAATTGCCGTATTAATAACTCTTTTTGTAATTTTAACAATATTAGTAACGACAGGTAATATTGCTTGGTATGATAATTTTTTTATAAACCATATTAGAAATATTACCGATACAAAAACAAGTATTTTTAAAATATTAACATCATTTGGAGGTTGGTTTATATTAGTACCTTTATCATTATTAAGTATTATACTTATAAAAAATAAAAAATATGGTATTTACATTACATTTAATTTGATAATCGCTACGATAATAAATACTTTACTAAAGTTATTTTTTATAAGGGAAAGACCATTTGATTCTTTAGTAATAGAAACAGGTTACTCTTATCCTAGTGGACATTCATTTGTTTCCCTGGCATTTTATGGTTTTTTAATTTATTTAATAATAAAAAGTAACTTTTCTAAAAATATAAAATATTTATGGTCAGGAATACTAATAATTTTAATAGCCCTAATAGGAATTAGTAGAATCTATTTAGGAGTGCATTTTCCATCAGATGTACTCGGAGGTTTTATCGCAGCAACAATATATTTAATAATTTATATAGAAATAATTAAAAAATTAGAAGGTGAAAAAAATGAGAAAAAAGAATAAAGAAAAGAAAAAAAATAAAAGATTAGATTTTTATAAATTTATAGGAATTATTTTACTGTTATCATCTCTTGCTTTATTAGGAATGATACTATATGTAAATATTTTACCTATGAAATATCTTGCTATTATAATTGGAGCACTATTATTAATTAATATTATTTTTAACTTCTTTCTCTTTAGAAAAAAAGTTAAAAAGAAACCAAAACGTATCGTTGCCGTTTTAGCCATATTATTTTCTATTTTATTTTTAGTAGGATCTTACTTTATATATAAAACTTTTGGAGTTTTAGATGATATGAGTCAACAATATAAAACTTATACCTATCATGTAGTAGTTAAAAATGATAGTAACTATGAAGAAATAGGAGATATCGCTGGACAAACTCTAGGGTATTATAATGATAATAGTGATGCCTCTAACAAATCACTTGAAAAACTAGGGCAAACTGTAACTACTACTAATGAAGGATATGGAAATCTAGAAGGATTAGGAGCCTCAGTTTTAAATGCTGAAACGGAAGCTATTTTAGTAGAAGAAACTCAAAAAAATATGTTGGACACCTCTGGAAATAATCAAACTGAAGAAAACGCCTTAAGTGGGTTCAGCGGAGAAACTAGAGTTATTTATACATTCAAAGTAAGAGCTAAAGTAGAATCTAAAGAAGTTGATGTTACTAAAGATGTTTTCAATGTTTATATAAGTGGAATGGATCAATATGGAGAAGTATTAGAAACATCTTTAAGTGATGTAAATATGATTTTAACTATAAATCCAAAAACAAAACAAATTTTAATGACTAATATTCCAAGAGACTATTTTGTTCAATTACATGATACTACTGGTTATAAAGATAAATTAACTCATGCTGGTACTTATGGTATTGATACTTCTATTAAAACTATTGAAGATTTAATGGGAATAGAAATTAACTACTATTTCAAAGTTAATTTTAGTAGTCTTCAAAAAATAGTAGATGCCCTTGGAGGAGTAGAAGTATACTCAGAATACTCTTTCCAAACTTTTAATGGATACAACTTTACTAAAGGTTATAATAGTGTTGATGGTACCGAAGCTTTATTCTTTGTAAGAGAAAGAAAAGCCTTCTCTGATGGTGATAACCAAAGAGGAAAAAATCAACAAGCTATGATTGAAGCTATATTTAGAAAATGCACTAGTCCAAGTATTATAACTAGATATAATAGTTTACTTAATTCACTACAAGATAGTATTTTAACTAATATGCCAACTAAATCTATGACTAGTTTAGCTAAAATGCAATTAAAAGACAATGCTTCATGGACCATTACTTCTCAAAGTGTAACGGGAACCGGAAGTTATGAATTTACTCATACTTATCCATATCAAGAATTATATGTTATGGTTCCAGATGAAGAATCAGTAACTAAAGCTAAAGAACAAATAAATAAAGTAGCAAGTGGAGAAGTATTAAAATCTTCTTATAATGATACAAGTAGTGATGTTCATTCTGTAACTAAATCACAAGTTTCTAGTTCATCAAGTTCATCATCTTCATCAAGTAGTTCAAGTTCTTCTAACTCATCAAAATCTTCTTCATCTTCAAGTAATAAAAAGTCAAATAGTTCTAGTAATAATACTACAACTAAAAAGCCAACAACTCCAACTTGCGGAGCTAATGAAAATTTAGTAAATGGAGAATGTGTTCCAAAATCATGTCCAACAGGACAAGAATTACAAGGAAACACCTGTGTACCAATAACATGTGGTGAAGGAGAAATTCTAGAGGGAAATACTTGCGTACCAGAAACTCCAACTTGTGAAGAAGGACAACATTTAGAAAATGGAGTTTGTGTACCAGATGAGCCTGAAGTTGTTCCAACTCCATAATAATAAATATTTTTGAAGATGATTATTTCATCTTCTTTTTTTGTGTGGTATACTTTATTTAGGTGAAGTAAAAATGAGTAAAAGAGATCAAACCTTAGATTTTATGAGAGTATTAGCTATGTTTTTAGTAATAGTAATTCATCTTGCTAACTGCTATTGTAGAGAAATGGATTCTATATCAAATGCCTCTTATTTATTTGCTTGCTTATTTAATGGTATGGCAAGAATAAGTGTTCCTATCTTTTTTATGATAAGTGGAGCCTTATTAATTCCAAAAAAACAGTCTAAAGAAAAATATCTAAACAGAATTAAAAAAATGGTTATAGTCTTAGGAATCTGGACCTTAGTATATCTAATTTGGCAATATTTCTTTTCAGGAATAAAACCTGATAATATTTTAGCTTTATTCTTTAACCCAGAACGCGCTCATCTATGGTTTATGTATGCTATTATTACAATTTATATAGCTCTTCCTTTTATAAGTAAAATGGCAAAAAATTTAACTAAAAAAGAAGAAGACCTATTTATAATTTTATGGCTTTTCTTTAATGGAATATGTTATGTCCTTAAACTAATGATAGGAACCAGTATAACTTATCAAGTACCAATCATTTCAGGAACCTATTATTTAGGATACTTCTTAATAGGGCACATCATTTATAAAAGATATAAAAATTATAAAGAAAAAGAAAAATTAAAAGATTATAATAAATTATTATTACTTACTTTTATTGCTTCCAATGCCATTATTTTAATAGTTACTTTAATTATGTCTGAAGTAACAGGAACCTATTATAAAAAATATTTCACTTATATAAATATTTTTACAGTCTTAAATTCATTATCAGTATTTATTTACATTTTAATAAATTTAAAAGATTTAAAACCAAATATATCTAATTTCATAAATAAAGTAGCCCCATATTCTTTAGGAATATATTTAATTCATGGTATATTTTTAGATATATTAAAAAAATTGATAAATTTAAATAGTATTCCATCTTTAATAGCAATTCCAATTTTTACTTGTGTGCTATTCATAATATCATATTTTTCTATTAAAGGTATAAAACAAATACCTAAGATAAATAAATATATATGTTAAATAAAAACATAAAAAAATTAGTATCTATCTAATAGAATTGTTAAAAATAATTTTAATAATTCTTTTTTTATCCATACTAATACTGGTGATTATATGAATGTTTTAATAACTGGAGCAACATCTGGAATAGGATATGCATTAACCAAAAAATTAATAAAAAATGGTCATTATGTTTATCTATGTGTTCATAATAAAAATGAAATACTTGGAGTAGTTAAAAAAATAAAAGAAATAGATTATAATGACCGAGTAAGTGTTATGAAATTAGATATAACTAAAAGAGAAGATCGCAATCTTATCACTAAATTAGATATAGACTGTCTAGTAAATCAAGCTGGTATCGGAACAGGAGGCTCTCTTCTTAATTTAAGTGTTTCTAAAATTAGAGAGAATTTTGAAGTTAATTTTTTTGGTACTTTAGAATTAACCAAATTATATATAGAAACTAGAAAAAATAAAAAAGGCAAAGTCTTAATTACTTCTTCTTTAGCAGGACTTATTCCTATTCCTTTTTTAGGTAGTTATTGTGCTACAAAATCTGCTCTAATTACTATTGCTACAGCATTGAAAAAAGAACTTAAAAAAACAAATTTAAATATTAGTATAAAATTAATTGAACCAGGAGCTTATCAGACAGGATTTAATGAACTTATGATCGAAAACAAAGAGTTATTAAATAATGAAATTTATAAAGAAGATATCGAAAGTATAAATGATAATCAAAAAGTAATGTTTTCCTTTATAGAAAGGAGAAAATTAAACTCCATTGTTAATAAAATGTACCAAGCAATTATGTCTGAAAATGATAAACTAATTTACCGAGCTCCTTTCTTTCAAGTTTTAGGAGCTAAACTATATATGCTATTGTTTAAGTAAAATGTATGTAAAATTTAGGTAAAGTAATTTACAAAACAAAATGTATAATATATACTAATATTAGAATAAAAGGGAAGTCTAAAAAGTCTAAGCTGAATAACTTAACCAACTTAGTGAGAACAAAGATTTTCTTTTTTAAAGCTATTAGTTCCATAGTTAACTAATAGTTTTTAAATGTCATAATAAATCTATATTATCTTGATTATAACTGTAAAATTTGACATTTAGCTTAAAATAGTGTATAATGTCTATAGCTTTTGCATATGGATATAAAAATTAATGCATTAGCAATATTTGTCATATAATAAAATATAGATAATTTACTTTAGTTAATAAAAATAAGTTATCAATATTAATTAATGCCAAAAATCTTATTATAAAGTAGAGGTTGATACTGTGTAATTCTTTAATTTTTTATAACAAAGAAAAAAATACTCTTACTATAAGAGTATTAGCCCGATGATACTATATAAATATAAAAAGGAGATGAATTATGGACTTGCACTTTGAAAGTGTCAACCCTAATAATATAAAACAAGTTGAAAACTTAAGGGTTAATCCTAGCCAAACCAGTTATATCGAAACTGTTCATGAATGTATATTAGATTCTAAAAAAGAAGAAGGATGGAAAACCGTTGGAATATATGATAACCAAACCTTAGTAGGCTTTGCTATGTATGGTTATGTTGATGGAACTTCATCCAAAGAAGCTTGGTTAGATAGATTGCTAATAGATAAAAAATTCCAATCCAAAGGATATGGAAAAAGAGCTATTTTAAAATTACTTAAAATAATGAAAAAAGAATATAATACTGATAAAGTCTATTTAAGTGTCTATGATTCTAACAAAGTTGCTATAAAACTATATCAAAAATTAGGATTTAAATTTAATGGCAAGTATGATATAAATGGTGAAAAAATTATGGCTTATGAATTTTAATAAACTAAAATAAGTTATTCTTTAATAGAATGCTTATTTTTTTTGTAATAATTAAAAAATAAGTGTCAATCTTCATTTTTTTCTAAACTTAAAACAATTCTATTGTCATTAAAAAAAATTATATGCTATAATGATAATGAATAATAGGGAAAGAGGTAGATAAGTGTGATCAATGTTAAAAATGAAATTAAACCATTAAAAAAAGTATTACTTCATAGGCCAGGAAACGAACTTCTTAATTTAACTCCTGAGACCTTAGAGGATTTACTATTTGATGATATTCCATATCTTCCAGTAGCGCAAGAAGAACATGACCAATTTGCCAGAATTTTAAAAGATAATGGAGTAGAAGTAGTGTATTTAGAAGATTTAATGACGGAAGTACTAGATTTAAATCCAGATTTAAAAGAAACATTCATTACTCAGTTTATATATGAAGCCGGAGTAAGAACTCCTAAATATAGAACCTTAGTATATGAATATTTAATGGATTTTAAAAGTAACAGGCAATTAGTTTTAAAAACAATGGAAGGGATAAATATCAAAGAAATTGTTACTGAAAAAGCTAAAAAAGGTAAATCCCTAGTAGATATGATTGAACCAGATTCTTCTTTTGTTGCGGCCCCAATGCCTAATCTTTACTTTACTAGAGATAATTTTGCCTCAATAGGAAATGGTATAAGTTTAAATAAAATGTATTCTGAAACTAGAAATAGAGAAACTATCTATGCTGAATATATTTTCTCTTATCATCCCGATTATAAAGATGTACCAAAATACTATGATAGATATAATGAATACAACATTGAAGGTGGCGATGTTCTAAATTTAAATGAAAAAACTTTAGCAATTGGCATCTCGCAAAGAACTAGCGCCGGTGCTATTGAAAAACTAGCTAAAGATATTTTTAAAGATAAAACATCTAAAATAGAAACTATTCTAGCCTTTGATATTCCAGTAAGTCGTGCTTTTATGCACTTAGATACAGTTTTTACTCAAATTGATTATGATAAATTTACTTATCATCCAGGTATTATGCACACTTTAAAAGTTTACGAAATAACCAAAGGTGCTAAAGAAGACGAAATAAATGTCAAAGCCAGAAGTGGTTCTTTAGAAAAAATATTAGAAGATTATCTTCACAAAGACATTATTTTAATACCTTGTGCTGGAGGAGATAAAGTAGCTTCAGAACGAGAACAATGGAATGATGGTTCCAATACTTTAGCTATTGCTCCAGGAGTAGTAGTAGTCTATGATAGAAATACTGTCACGAATGAAGTTTTAAGAAGATTTGGAATAAAAGTTCTAGAAATAAGAAGTGCCGAATTATCAAGAGGAAGAGGAGGCCCTCGTTGTATGAGTATGCCTTTAATAAGAGAGGATTAAGATTATGGATTTAAAAGGAAGAGATTTTTTAAAAGAATTAGATTATACCCCTGAAGAGTTAAAATATTTAATTGGTTTAGCGATGGAGTTTAAAAGAAAAAAACAGAATAATGAACCTCATAATTATTTAAAAAATAAAAATATAGCTTTAATATTTGAAAAAGATTCTACTAGAACTAGATGTTCATTTGAAGTAGCAGGTTATGATTTAGGTATGGGAGTAACCTATTTAGGTCCAACCGGTTCTCAAATTGGTAAAAAAGAAACTATTAAAGATACCGCTAGAGTCTTAGGTAGCATTTATGATGGTATTGAATATCGTGGTTTTTCTCAAGATATTGTTGAAGAGTTAGCAGAATATAGTAAAGTACCTGTTTGGAATGGTTTAACCGACGAATTTCATCCTACTCAAATGCTTGCCGATTTCATGACTATCTATGAAAATTTTGGTTATTTAAAAGGATTAAATCTAGTATTTTTTGGAGATGCTCGAAACAATCTAGGTAATTCCCTAATGATTATGAGTGCTAAAATGGGAGTAAATTTCACTTGCTGTGCTCCTAAAGAACTTTGGCCTAAAGAAGAATTAGTAACCAAAGCTAAAGAAATAGCCGAAAAAGAAGGTAGTACTATAACTTTAACCAGTGATGTAAATGAAGGTAGTAAAAATAAAGATATTATCTATACTGATGTTTGGGTATCAATGGGAGAAGCTGATAATGTTTGGGAAGAAAGAATCAAACTCTTAACTCCTTATCGCGTAACTACCGATATTATGAATAAAGCTAATAAAGATGCTATTTTTATGCATTGTCTACCATCTTTTCACAATACTGACACTAAAATAGGTAAAGAAATATATGAAAAATATGGCATCAAAGAAATGGAAGTAACCGATGAAGTTTTCGAATCTCCTAAATCCAAAGTATTTGAAGAAGCTGAAAATAGAATGCATACTATTAAAGCTGTTATATATGCAACTTTAAAATGAAAAAACTTTTAGTAGTTGCTCTAGGAGGTAATGCTTTAGGAAAAACCAATGAAGAGCAACTAAAACTAGTCAAAAAAACTGCTAAAGAATTAGTAGATTTAGGAGAAAAATATAATCTTGTTATAACTCATGGCAATGGTCCTCAAGTAGGAAAAATTAAAAATGCTATGGAAAATTCTTCTGAAAGTATGCCTTTTCCTGAATGTGGTGCTATGAGTGTAGGATACATTGGTTACCATCTTCAGCAATCAATTCAAAATGAATTAGATAAAAGAAAAATAAATAAAAATTGTGTTTCCGTTGTAACTCAAGTCTTAGTAGATAAAAAAGATAAAGCTTTTAAAAATCCTACTAAACCAATAGGGAACTTCTATACAAAAGAAAAAGCCCAAGAAATAGCTAAAGAAACAGGTTATATTTTTAAAGAAGATTCAGGACGTGGTTACCGAAGAACAGTAGCTTCACCAAGTCCTACTGACATAATTGAACTTGATTCAATTAAAGATTTGTTAGATGAAGGCAATATAGTTATAGCTTGTGGTGGAGGAGGCATCCCTGTTATAAATAAAAATAATAAATTAGTAGGAATTGATGCTGTAATCGATAAAGATTTATCTAGTGCTCTCCTAGCTGAAAAACTAAAAGCTGATGGTCTATTAATTCTAACCGACATTGAAAAGGTTTGTATAAATTTTAAACAGCCTGATGAACAAAAATTAAATTATCTTACTTTAGAAGAAGCAGATAAATACATAGAAAATAATGAATTCAAAGAAGGAAGTATGCTTCCTAAAGTAGAGGCTTGTTTAAAATTTGTTAAAAATACAAATAAAAAAGCCATTATAACATCTTTAGATAAAGCTTATGAAGCAATGAATGGTTTAACCGGAACAGTAATATGTTCTAGTAAAGAGGAGGAAAAGAAAATGAAAAACAAAAAAAAGACCACTAGAAAAAAGAACTTTAAATTTGGAATATCAGCATTTTCTATAATTTTAGTTCTTATAATTCTATTAGGAGTTTTAACTCATTTTCTTCCAACAGCAGAATTTGTAGGAGATCAAATAGTAAATGGAAGTGGTGTAGTAAAAGCTACCTTAGCTAATGTTTTAATGTCCCCAATCGAAGGCTTTGCCGATGCAATTGATGTTTGTATTTTCGTCTTTATTCTGGGAGGATTTTTAAACATTATTCAAAAAACTGGAGCCTTAGAAACAGGAGTAAAAGTATTAGTCCAAAAGTTAAAAGGAAAAGAATTAATTTTAATCCCAATTTTAATGTTCATCTTCTCAGTAGGAGGAACTACTTATGGAATGCTTGAAGAAACAGTAGGCTTCTATGCTTTACTGGCAGCAACTATGGTAGCTGCAGGAATGGATACTATCGTTGCTTCAGCAGTAGTCCTACTAGGAGCAGGAACCGGGGTATTAGGATCAACAGTAAATCCTTTTGCTAATGGTGCTGCTATAAGTGCCTTACCGGAATCCATTGCGGTAAATCAAGGAACTATAATAGTTATTGGTATAGCTTTATGGTTAGTATCCTTAGCAATCGCCGTAATATTTACTATGATGTATGCAGCTAAAGTTAAGAAGGATAAAGGCTCAACCTTTTTATCACTACAAGAACAAAAAACTATGGAAAGGAAATATGGCAAGAAAGTAGATAAAAGTGAAGAAGCTAAATTAACAATCAAACAAAAAGTTACTTTAATTTTATTCGGAATAACATTCTTAATAATGATTATTGGCTTTATTCCATGGGGAGAATTTGGCGATGCTAGTATTTTATCATTTTCATCATTCTTAACCGGAAATGCTTTAGGAACTTGGTATTTTATGGATGCTACTTTATGGTTTTTAATAATAGGAATCATAATTGGAATTGTCAATAAACAAGGAGAAAAAGGAATAGTAGAAAATTTCGTATCTGGAGCAGCTGATATGATGAGCGTTGTTCTAATCATAGCAGTAGCTCGTGGAGCTTCGTATTTAATGGGCGTTACTTATTTAGATAATTATATTATCTATAATGCTGCTGAAGCATTAAGTGATATGCCAGTATTATTATTTACTCCACTTAACTATATACTTCATATAATCTTATCAGTTTTAGTACCATCTTCATCTGGACTAGCAACTCTATCTACTCCAATTATGGGACCTTTAGCAGCAGAACTTGGTTATAGTGTTGAAGGAACCATTATGACTTTTGTTGCAGCCAACGGTTTAGTAAATTTAATTACTCCAACTTGTGGTGCTATTATGGGAGGTTTAGCTATTGCCGGAGTAGAATATACTACTTGGGTCAAATGGTCATTAAAAATAATCGGATGTATTGCTTTAGCATCATTACTTATTTTAATGTTAGCAATGATACTTTTCTAAAAACTATCAAACAACTTGATAGTTTTTCTATGCTTTTTTCTTATACACAAAACTAGTTTTTGAATACTATAAACTAGATAGGGGGATTTATAATGTTCGCAAATGCAAATCAAAACCCATTTATGATGGGAGAACAAGAAAGTTTTATCGATATCGATAACAACAACGGAAGTATTGATATTGATGTAAATCAAGATCAAAATCAAAACTTTATGGCTGCAGGTGGACCTGTTGGATCACCAGTAATTGAACCAATGCGTGAAAGAGTAGTAAATAGAACAATTGAACATGTTGTGCCACATGAGTGTCCACTTATGTAGAACACCAAAAATATATTTTGTAGAGGTTTTAGTACAAAACAGAACTTTTCTTGCTTTTTAATTAAATTTTATATTAGAACAAATTTTATTATAAACCAATGAGCTTTACTTCATTAATTCACATATTAAAACATACATGATATAATCTTTATAAGATGGGAGGAGTAATAATGAAATTTGGAATGCCTACTTTAATAGAATTTAATTCTATAGAAGAAAATATTGAATTAGCCAAAGCTTTAAATCTTGATTTCATAGAACTAAATCTAGATTTACCATATTGTAATCTACCTGGAACTGAGTTATTAGATTTATCAAATAAATATAATATTGAATTCACAGCTCATTTATCAGAAAAACTAGATGTAGCAGAATTAGATAACGATTTAAGATTAGCTTATTTAAATAAAATCGAAAAAATAATTAGGTGGGGAACTAGCAACAACATAACAAAATATAATCTTCATTTAGATCCTGGAATACACTTTTCTTTGCCAGATAAAAAAATATTCATATATGAAAAATATATAGATAAATATAAACAAGCATTAACAGACTCTTGTTCTCATCTTAGTAAAATTGCTGAAAAATATAATATAGAAATAATGTTTGAAAACTTGAAGTCATTTGATTATTTATTAAATGGATTTAAAATAATCAGTTCATATAATAATTTATATTTTACTTTAGATATGGGGCATGACATAAGAAATGGTAATAATATTCAAGCGTTTTTTGAACATTATCCAAGTAAAATTAAACATGTTCACCTACATGACTTCAATGGGAAAAGCGATCATTTAGAACTTGGAACTGGAATTGTTAATATAGAAGAAAAAATAGATTTTATTGAAAAATATAATACTTATGCAGTTATTGAAGTAAAAAGAAAAGAAGACTTAATAAATTCCGTTCATTATATAAATAATATTATGAAAACTAAAAAAGAAAGAGAAGAGTTTAAATTATTAAAATAGGAGAAAACAAAAAATGGAATATGAGATTAGATTTTATTATCCACTTACTAAATATAAAGAAAAATTATTAGAATTGAAAAAAACAAAAGAGTTAAACTTTGAAGGCAGAAAATATGAAATTACCTCTCAATTTGATCATCCTTCGAAGAAATTTAGTTTTTATACAAAAGAAGTTGATGGACGTTTTAGGATTAGAAAAACAGAAAGTAAAAAAGGTATTAAATGTATGATAAGTTGGAAAAGAAGATTGAATGATACTGTAGATAAAAAAATTAATAAAGAAGAAGAGGTTGAAATATCTATAAACTCTAAAGATTATGATAATTTGATGTTTTTAATAAATAATGTTTTACATATGAAAGAAATAGAAACATATGAAAGGTATAGGACTACTTTTTCTAATGACGAAATAGAAATTGTTCTCGATGAATATCCCTTTGGATTAGCTTTAGAAATAGAGGCTAAGAAAAATATTGATAATCCCGAAAAGATTATTAATAAATATATTACATTATTAAATCTTAAATATGAAGATTCATATAAGCTATCTTGGGATGATAAATATGAACAGTTATGCAAAGAACAAAAAATGGAAAAGTTTAGTAAAGTATTGTTCGATAAGCCAATGCCAAAAATAAAATAGATTACTAAAATGGAGGATTAAAAATGAAACAGATTGAAATAACAGTACAAGTCAATAACACCCTAGAAGAAATTGATTCTATTTTAAAAAATCAAAAATTTAAACTTATCAGAAGAAGCAAAGTTAAAGATAAATATATGACTACAAATTTAAAAGCTTTAACAAAAGAAAACATATTAACAATACTTTCGAAATGTGTTTTATTAAGATATTTAAATGTTGATAACAAAAATATATTCAAGAAGATTACATACAAAAACAAACAATATAAAGATAACATAGTTATCTCAGAAGAAAAAATTAGTATTAATATTGATGATCTAGAAAACGCTGAGAAATTATTTTCTAAATTAGGATTTGAAACTATAATAAATGTTAATTATGATGTCATAGTATATGAAAAAAATGGCCTGGAATTAGCTCTTCAAAATGTAGAAAATCTAGGTTTATTATTAGAATACGAAAGCCCTATAGATTGCTCTAATTTTAGCGACGAAAAAATCCTAAAAGAAAAAGAAAAAATGCAAGAAGAAATAAAAAAACTTAATATAAATATTGGTAATAATTATGATATTAAAAAAGCTTATGAATTAGTTTTAATGGAAATGAATAAGTAGTAGCAATCCTAACAAAAATATCATATAATCATAGCATTAGTTTAGGTATTTGCTATCCTTATAGAATTTTATTAAATAAATGAAAAAATATTTTGAAATAAAACTTTTGTAATATAATTAATTTGAAATTTAAAAATGTTAGTTATGAAAACTAAAGAAGAAAGGTATAAATATGATAATAAAAGAATATGAAGATAAATATTTAGAAAATGTAAAAGACTTGCTTGTAGAGCTAGAAGAGTACATTGTATCAATAGATGAAGACCACTTAGATCAAGTTGGCAAAGATTATAGAGATAAAATGGCTCTAATAGATTTACAAGAAATAAAAGAAAATAATGGTAAATGCTATCTAGCAATTGATAACAATAAAGTAGTAGGGTTAATCATGGGTATAGTAATACCATACAAAGAAGAAGATTATTTAGATTATAAATGCCCCAAGTCAGGAAATATAACTGAACTTATTATTTCTAAAGAATATAGAAAGCATGGCCTAGGAAATCTATTAATAGAAAAACTTGAACAATATTTTAAAAGTATAGGTTGTGAATATATACATGTTGATGTCTTTGCTTATAATAAAAATGCCATAAAGTTTTATAGTCAAAAAGGCTATCATAATAGAATGCATAATATGATAAAGAAAGTGGATTAAAATATATGAGCAAAAGAGATAAAAATAGTAGTAGAAATTTTTAAAGTTATTAAAAAATTATAATAAACTACATTTTATATGAGGTGATTAGAGTATGATAAAAGATATCAAACCTTATAAACAAAATAAAATGACATGTGCTATAGCGTGCATGTTAATGATACTAGAATATAATAGAAAAATTGAAGAAGCAAATATAAGTGATGAATTTACACTTTATGATATGTATCACTCACAATATATGGAAGGAACACCATTTTCTGCATTGGCACTACATTTAGGTAAAAACGGATTAAAAACCAAATTAATACATTCAGAAAAAACAATGTTTAATAATGAAAAGCATGTAATATCCGAATATATTTTTGAAAAGTTAATAACTGAATATAATTACTATATAGATAAAGGAAAAAAGTATGGCTTAGAAGTAGAAAACGGAATAGATATTTCTTCCAAATTATTAAAACAATATTTAGACAAAGATACCTTAATCATAATAGCAGGCATGCATAAAAATATGTTTCATGCAGTTTTATTATATGGATATGAAAAGAATAATCTTTATATTTGCGACCCTATATCAGCAAGTAAGAAAAAAATATCTTATGAAGAATTATATAGTTTTATGAATACTGCTATAGGTAAATGGCTATTAATAGTTTATAATAATTGAAAAGGAGTAACTATGGATGAGACTATTATAAAAGAAATATTAAAAAAATATAAAATTACACCATTAGATATCAAAAAAGCAGATAATTCATATAATTCAAATGTTTATATAATTATAACTAGTAGAAAAAAATACATTTTAAAAACCTATAAAAATAAAACAAAAAGACTAAATGAAAAAAAATATTATAATTATTTATATAATATTATTCCTACTTCGAAAGTTTTATATAGTAGTTCGTATAATAATTTTGAGTTTAATATTATTTCCTATTTTAGTGGCAGAAATATATATGATGAAGAATATAACTGTCTTAAATCAGATGAAATATTTAACATTGGAAAAGTCTTGGCAAAAATACATAATAGTAAGATAATATCGACTTCAACAAGTTCATGGATAGAGTACTTAAATTCATGTATAGATAAAACAAAAAAAGAATTAAATTATTTATTTGGAAAGAAAGACAATGATATTATAATTAACTTTTTGAAAGATTATATTAATAATAATATTGTAAATAACTATAAAGATTGTCTATTGCATATGGACTTTAGAATAGGAAATATAATTATCAATAATCAAGGAAAAGTCGGAGTAATTGATTTTGAAAGCATGAAAAATGGAGAATATGTATTTGATTTTGTAAAAATGAACAGAATTTTCAATAAACATAATTTCAAAATTTTTCTTGATGGTTATAAATCTATTAGAAAATTAAGTAAAGATTTTGATGAAAAATTAAAATTTTATAGTTTTTTTGATTCTTATACATCACTTTATTGGTGTTATGTTAACAATCACACGAATAGTAATTTTTACAAATTAAACTATACAATAGTAATGGAATATTTAAAAGAATTAGAAAATAAAAAATAGAAAAAGTATATTGAATCATACAATTACTATTTTTTATTAAAACATAAAAGATTACATAGATATTTAATTAACAAAATAATTTTTACCAATCTAAATCTAGTTTTTCTTTTATTAATACAAACCTTTCTAATACAGAAGGTACAATTTGCTTATTTTCTATCATCTCATAAAAATTATTTTTTGAAATAAACTTAATATCACTTATTTCCTCTGATTGAAGATTAGTATTTTTGATATTAATTTCAAAGCTACTAGTAAATATATCAACAAATTGATTTTTATATAAATGAGTGAAAATATATTGTATATTATTTGATTGAATATTAATTCCTATTTCTTCTTTTATTTCTCTTATAATTGTTTCAGTAGTAGTTTCCCCAGCTTGTGAGCATCCTCCAGGAACTTCCCAATTTCCAGGATGTGACTTATTTAGACTTCTTTTTGTCATCAATATATTATTATCATTAATAATCCATAGTTCTGCTCCTTGATTATATTCGTTATTTTCTAATATACTACCTCTTTGTTTTATATAATTTAGAAAATTTCGATTCTTATCCAAAACATCAAAATATTCCATAAATAGTCACCTCCTATTATGTTATAAAACAATAATATTATAAAATAATAAATTACTAAAATTTTATTTTTGATAAATATTTAAAACTAGTTCATAAACTTATTAATTATTCGTTAGTTAAGCATATATTAACAAATCTAATAAATGCTAATTATTGCCATTTTTCCCATTTTTTTCTTACAACTTTTAAGGAAAGAGTAGATAAAACAAATCCTATAACAGGGACTAAAGAGCTAAATAATATATAATCAAAATTTCTGATTAAGTAAGAATATATTATCACAGTAATATAAGTTAAAATCATAATACATATTTTTCTTGTCCAGCTGGTTTCCCAAGATTTATCAAGTTCCACTCTTTTATTTCTTTCTTCAATATCTGTAACTCTATTTTCTATTTCCATTTTCAAACACCTCCGACTTAAATAATTTTATCATAAATATCCAAGAAATAAGATAAATTACTTATTATTTTATTAGTATTTAACATAGTCTTAAATTCTAAAATTGAAACAAACTTTGCATTTATTACTTCATCATTTTTTAAACTTAAATCTTTTAAATTCACATCTTTTTTTATTATCCAAACATCTATTATTGCTTGATTACATATAAATGATTTAAAAAACCTTAGTTCGTTTTTTTCTATATTTAATCCAATTTCTTCACTTATTTCTCTTTGAATTCCTTCTAAATCAGTTTCACCGAATTTAACATGCCCAGTTATGGCTTCCCACATACCACCATATGATTTATTAAAATTTCTTTGAGTTAAAAGTACTTCATTTTTATTATTAATAATCCAAGCTTGTTCAAGTAAATAATACTCGTTTTCTAGTAATTTATCCTGACCTCTTATAAAAGTTTTGCTTAGCTTTTGCTTATTAGAATTATACAAATCAATTTTTTCCATAATAAATCTCCTATTTAGCTATAAATTATATTTATAAAATTATAACATATGTAATACAATATGTTAATTTTTATATAAAAATAAATATTAGTAGAACTAAATATTATTTTATTTATTTGCTAAGTAATGATATAATTATTTATAGGAGAAAAAATATGAATATAACATTAACAAAAGTAAATAAAAATGAAAAAAATTTACTTAATAATTTAATGCAATTATATTTACACGATTTAAGTTTATATTTTCCAATTGATTTTGATTCAAAAACATGTCAATATAAGTACAATTTAGAAACATATTTTTATAATAATTACACTTATTTTATAAAAATGAATAATGAAATAGTAGGATTTATTTTAATTAATAAATTTGCTGAAGATAAATATGAAATAAGTGAAATCTTTATACTTAATAACTATAAGAATAAAAGCATAGGAAGGCAAGCTGTTAATAAAATTTTTGATATGTATAAAGGTAAATGGCAAATAAAATTAGTACCATCTTCACCCAAAGCAGAATCATTTTGGAATAAAACAATTAGTGACTATACCGATAATAATTATAAATTAATTCATACTGGCAAATATAATAGAGCAGAATTTTATTTTAATAATAAAAAATAAAAATATAAATGGAGGACTATTATGGAATTATTAGATTTATATGATGATAAGGGTAAGAAATTAAATAAAACTGTTGAAAGAGGTCAAAAATTTGACAAAGGAAATATTATGCTAAGTATAGCATTTATCAAAAATTCCGATAACAAGTATTTAATTCAAAAAACCAGTAAAGAAAAAGGAGCAAAATACAGTTCAACTGGAGGACATGTAACTCATGAAGAAAATGGTCTTACTACCATTATTAGAGAAATAAAAGAAGAGTTAGGACTTAATATAAATACTAATGAATTAGAGTTTATCTCTTTAGTAAAACATCCTACAAAACCTTGTTTAATTAATTTATACTTATTAGAAAAAGATATTTATATTGAAAAATTAAAACTTCAAGAAGAGGAAGTTGAATCTGTTTTATGGTTAACAGAAGAAGAAATATTAAGTCTTATTAAAGAAAACAGATTTTTAAAATCCCATGGTTATTTATTTGAAAATTATATTATAAAAAATTAAAAAAATAACAAAATACATTTAAAGTATTGGCAAAAAATATCTAAAAAGGAAGTAATGAAATATGATAAATATAAGATTAGGAGTTAAAAAAGATATAACAAAAATTAATGAACTTTATAAATCAGTAATAAAAGATTTAAAAGAAGTAAAAAAAATAGATATGCTTTGGGGTGATGTTTATCCATTTTGCGAAGTTGAACATGATATTAATAGTAAAGATATGTATGTTATAGAATTAAAAAACACTATAATTGGTAGTTTTGTATTAAGTGATTTTGATGACCCAGATTACCATAATATTGATTGGACTAAAAATAAAAGATTTATTTATCTAAACAGATTAGTAATAAATCCTAATCATCAAGGAAATGGTTATGCAAAAGAAGCCCTTGAATATATTGAAAAAGAAGCCACGAATATGGGATATGAAATTATTAGATTAACAGTTTATGAAGATAATATTTGGGCTATAAAATTATATGAAAAGTTTGGTTTCAAACAAATTAAAAATGGAAATTGGCAATTAGAAAACAAAATATTTAAAGGCTATGAAAAAATACTAAATAGCTGATTATCAAATAAACTATCAGGAGGTAATATGAAAGAAAAAGATATTAATGTAAAAATATATGACTATATTTTAAATTGCCGAGCAGTTGCAATAATTATTAAAAATAATAAAATATTGTTTCAAAAAAGAAAACAAGATAAGTTTTGGGCATTACCTGGAGGAAAAATTAGAATTGATGAAACCGGAGAAGAAGCTATAAAAAGAGAATTAAATGAAGAATTAGGAATTGAAAATTCATGCATCAAAAGAGTGCATAGTATTTCAGAATATTTTTTTACCTTTAATAAGAATAAATATCATCAATATATATTTGCTTATATAGTAGAAACAAATAATAATAATAATAATCTTTTAGAAAATAAAGAATTTAAAGGAATAGAAAAAACTGAAAATTTATTATTTAAATGGTTTGATATAGATTTACTTTATGATGCCCCAATTAAACCTGATTTTTTAAAACAAAATTTAAAAGAAATAAATAATAAAGAAATTATATTTAATACCTACATAGAAAAATAATATAACAAAAAAATGATTGGAGAATTAGAATATGAAAGAAATGACACATTTAGGAGCTTATGGAATAGTAATAAAAAACAACAAAATTTTATTAATAAAAAAACAAGGTGGTCCTTATGATGGAAAATTAGATTTACCTGGAGGCAGAATAGAATTTGGTGAAAGGCCAAAAGATGCTTTAAAAAGAGAGTTGCTAGAAGAAACTGGTATAGAAATAACTAACTACAAATTATTTGATGCTGATTCTGTTACTGTAAAATGGAAGTTTAAGGATGACTTAGTACAAACTCATCATATTGGAATATTCTTTACGATATTAAATTATAATAATGAAGTAAAAAAAGAAGTAAAAATAGATGAAATAAATGATGATTCACTTGGAGCAGAATTTTTTAATATTAATAAATTGTCTAAAAAAGAACTATCCGCTATTGCTATATTAGAATTAGAAAAATTAGGATATACTTTAAAAAATTAAAATGCTAAAATAAGTAATAGAATTATTAAAAGAGAAGAAAATATTTATAAAAAATTGTACAAAGAAAATAGAAATCAAAAGATTAATAAATCTATAAAAAATGCATAAAGCAAATAATAATTTTATCATAAAAAAGTTTATTAAAGTGTTTAAAAGGAATGAAAAAAGAGAATGATGATAAAAATATATTGTAATAAAAAGGAATTTGAAGATATAAAAAATGACAAACAGACTTATAAAATATTTGATAATGATTTGAAATTAAAGTATTTAGAAAATTATAAACTAGTTAACAAAGATACTAACGAAGAGTTGGAAATACAAATTACTTCTGTAAATAATTATAATAGTTTGAACAATGTACTAAATATTATTAATATAGAACAATTTGGTGCATATAAAACAAAGCAAGATTTTATTGATTATATTACTAAAACTTATAATGATAATGACTTTTTGGTTTGTAGGATTAAAAAAACTCAAAATAAAATAATTGTTAGTGATAAAAATCTATTAAAATTAATTAAAGTTGATACATTACAACAAGAACACTTAGGACTTTCAGGTTGTTTAGTATATCGTGTAAAAACAAAAGAGAATAAAGATGCTATTTTAAAAGTTCAAAACATTAAAGGAAACAATAGCTTAAAAGAAGAATATGAGGTATTAAAATACCTAAAAGGTAAAATAAAAGTTGCGGATGTTTATTATTATAGCTTATATGAAAATACTGAATATTTGCTAAGAGAATATATAGATGGTGTACCACTATATAAAATGCAAAACTTTGGTTATCAATTAGGAAAAGAGTTAAAGAAAATTCATCAACATTATTCACAAAATTGTACATTTCAAAAATTTGCTGTAAAAAATTTATTAAATAATGCTATTGAAAAGATTGATGTTGTATATCAATTAAGAAGTGAATACTTTAAAAATTTTTCAAAAGATGAATTAGTCAATTTCTTGCAAGAAAATAAACCTAATGATGATGCTTTAATCCATGGTGATTTTAGTTTAACAAATATTTTGATTAATAATGAAAAATACTATTATATTGATTTAGGCAATGTATCTATATCGACAAAATATTTTGATATTTATATTTTAAAGAAAAGTTTAAAAATAAATCACTTAGAAGAAGAATATGAAGAATTTTTAAGAGGGTATAATATTGACGATTATAATGATATTTACTTGAAATGGATGGAATTAATTGAACTATCGTATAGTTAATATGCTAGGATAGTTTTATCGAAAATTAACTATATTGAAATAAAAATATTAATACAAATCTATCAAAATGATAAAATACAAAGAAAAAATAATTTGCAACGAAAAAACTATTTTGTAACATTAATGAGGTGTAAATAATGAGTATTATCTATTTATTAAGTGGACCAAATAAAGATACTGGTTTTTCTAAAGAAATAAAAGAAATGTTAAAAAAGGATTTAAAGAATAAAAAAAGTATAGCCTTCATTCCAACAACTCCTAATGATTATTCAAAAACAGAGTTATACGTTTATGGAAATAATAATAATATAATAGGAATTATGCCTTTACTTCAAGAAATTTCTTCTTTAAAAGATATAAATATAATTGATAACAGAGTATCAAAAGAAGAAGCAAAAAAAATTATACCCAATTCAGATATTTTATATCTGCTTGGAGGTAATCCCTTTAATCAATTAGAATATTTACAAAAAGAAAATTATGCTAATTTAATAAAAGAGTTTTCAGGAATTATTATTGGAACTAGTGCAGGAGCAATGAATCTTGCTAAAGAAGCATATTATTCAAAAGACGAAGAACTAAAGGAAAGTATATTTTACCAAGCTTTAGAACTTGTAGATATAACAATAGATCCTCATTTTGATATTAATAATAAAGAGCAAATTAGTGAAATAATCAAAAATTCAAATCATAAAAGAATAGTAGGATTACCAGAAGAATCAGGAATAAGGATTGCAAATAAAAACATTAGCTATATAAATAAATGTTATCGATTTGAAAACGAAAAAATGACAGAGATTAATTAAAAGGAGTAACAAACTTATTAAAGAAAAAAGGAGAAAAAATATGAAACAAACAAATGCAAAAGATTTATTAAATAAAAATATTGAAGTAGTAATGGATAGAAAATTAGGAACTTTGCATCCTAAGCACAACTTCATTTATACAGTAAATTATGGTTATATTCCAAATACTTTAAGCGGTGATGGGGAAGAATTGGATGCATATGTTCTAGGAGTTTTTGAACCAATTGATACTTTTAGTGGAAAAGTAATAGCAATAATTCATCGCCTTAATGATAACGATGACAAATTAGTAGTAGTGCCTATCAATAAAAACTATACAGATGATCAAATAAAAGCATTAACTGAGTTTCAAGAAAGATTCTTTGATTCAACAATTATAAGAAGCGAATAATAAAAAAAGTTAAATATTAGAAGGTGAATTTATGCTAGAAATTAAAATTTTTGATTTAGGCTATTGTAAAGAAGAAGAATATACTAGAGTTGTATGTGTAAGTAGATACCATGGAAAATATGTTTTTTCCTATAATAAAAAGCGTAATGGTTGGGAAATTCCAGGTGGACACATTGAAGAAGGCGAAACATGGCAAGAAGCAGTAAAAAGAGAAATGTATGAAGAAACTGGAGCTACAAAGATTGATATTAGTCCAGTAGCGGTTTATAAGATAAGTACATATGGCCTTTTGTGTTTTTGTGAAATATTAGAAATAGGAGAATTACCTGAAGAATATGAGATATCAAAATTAACTTTTTCAGAAACTTTACCAGATAACCTAACTTATCCTGAAGCCTTTAAACTTTACTTTGAAACAGTCATTAATAAATTAAATAAAGAATAGTAATATTACAAATTAACACGAAAAATTAATTATATCTTGTCTATAATTATTGAAAATTACTGTTATATTATGAAGACAATAGATTTATATAACAAAACAGTTATAGATATCAAAAAATAGGAGGTAATATATGAGACAGCCACATCAAATATTGGCAT
>URXR01000015.1 GCA_900551925.1 uncultured Mycoplasmatota bacterium
AAAATTTATTAATAAGAAAACCTCTAGAAAAATCTAGGGGTTTGTCTACACTCTGCAAAATAACTGGAATTAACCAGTTATTTTTATTATCTAATTCTAAAGTTCCATCAAATATTTAACACATCTCATCATTTGATATGAATAACCCATTTCATTATCATACCAAGCCACAACTTTAACAAGTTCTCCATCACTATCTAAAACATCAGTCAGTAAAAGATCAACAACACCACCATAACTACTACCAATAACATCGCTAGATACAATAGGATCATAAGTGGCATCTAAAGTTTCACTTTTAGCTTCTACAAAAGCCTTATTAATAGTGTCTACATCTACTTTTTCTTTTAATTCCAAAACCAAATCAATCACTGAGCCATCCCTTACAGGTACTCGCATTGAAGTTCCTTTAAGTTTTCCATCTAATTCTGGAATAACAAGGCCAATCGCTTTAGCCGCCCCAGTTGAGGTTGGAATTATATTAAGACCTGCTGCTCTTCCTCTTCTAGCCTCTATTCCTTTTTTATGAGAAACATCTAAAACTACTTGATCATTAGTATAAGCATGAATTGTCGTCATATATCCTTTCTTAATTCCAAACTTATCATTTAACACTTTAAGAACTGGAGCTAAACAGTTAGTAGTACAACTAGCAGCACTAACAATTTCCTCATCACCAGTTAAAGTATCATGATTAACACCATATACTATAGTTTTGACATCACCCTTACATGGCGCTGAAACTACCACCTTACGAGCCCCAGCTTTTATATGACTATAAGCTGCTTCTTTTTTAGTAAAATGCCCACTGCACTCTAAAACCACATCTATGTTAAGGTCTTTCCATGGTAAATTAACGGGATCACTTTCACTATATACTTTTACTTTTCTAGAACCAACTACTAAATTATTTTCTTCATAACTTATCTCATCTACTTTATAATTTCCTTGACTAGAATCATATTTAAGTAAATGAGCCAGCTGTTTAGCATCTGTTAAATCATTAACTGCTACAACTTCAAAACTATCATCTTCTTCCATAATTCTAAAAACTAATCTTCCAATTCTGCCAAATCCATTAATGGCTACTCTAATCTTATTCAAAATAACTACCTCCTATAAATTCTCTTAAAATTGATTCACTTGGAATTTCATCCGTAGGAATTCCTACAAACATATCTAAAAAATTTAAAAGTCTTACAGCTTCTTCATAATATGGCGATGTATTATCAATACCAAATAAAAGCGGCTCGGCAAAAAGTTTTAAAACCCCAATCTCATAAATAAGCGCTGAGTTAAACACAAACTGAGCATCATCTTGATATGGAAATATATATTTTTCTTCTCCCCGTCTCACACTTTGCCATCTCTTAATAGTCTCTAAAGCACTATAGCCTCTTGTTCTATTATCACGAACTATTCTTCTAAGCAGTCTAACATCACTATTAGAAATCATATTATGATCATCAATATTTAAATCAGAAAGTGGCGAAATATAAACTTTATATTTAACATCCTTACTAATTGAACTAGTAAGTTCCTCATTAATAGCATGAAGTCCCTCAATAATAAGAATATCTTTAGAATCTAATTTAATTTTATGCCCTAAATATTCTCCCTTTCCTTTAAAGAAATTAAAAGTCGGAATCTCAACCTCTTCACCATTTATCAATCTCTTTAAATGATCATTAAATAAATCTATATTAACAGCTTTAATAGTCTCAAAATCATATTCACCATTTTCTAATTTTGGAGTATCTTCTCTATTTAGAAAATAATCATCAATAGAAAGTGGTTTAGGATTAAGACCAAAGGCCTTTAAATACATAGCAAGTTTCTTAGAAGTAGTAGTTTTTCCACTAGAAGAAGGTCCTGCTATTAAAACTATTTTTACTTTTTCTTTCTTAGATTCTATATCTTTAGCAAGTTCTAGTAAATCATTACTAGACACCACTTCTGTAAGTTTAATAACATCAGAAATCTTTCCTTCAGCTACAATCTTATTAAGATCTGCACTATTAAATATTCCTAATCTTGCTGACAATTTATAATTCTCATCAAATGCCTCAATTATTTTTTCCCTATTTACATAAGGAGGAATTTTTCCATCATCACTAACTACTGGAAATTGTAAAATAAAAGATCCCTTATCTAAATAAAACAAATCATAATCTTTAAATACCTCTGTCGAAATAGGAAGTGGAGAAAAGAAATAATCATACATATCTCCTAATTTATATAATGTCACATAATGATCAGTATTATAAATAAAAGTATTAGCTTTTGATTTTTGTAAAGTACTAAGAAAATACTTTTCAGCTTCCTTTCTTCTTACTAAGCACTTCTCTAGCAGCATTTTCTTATCAATAATCTCTTTCATCTTAGCTTTTAATTTATTAAGTCTATCATGTGTTAAAGTAAGATTAGTTCTTATCTTTATAGCTTTATCAATTGAATGACAAGTTTTAATATGATAGTCATACCCAAAAAGTTCTTTAAAAGCATAAACAAGTACAAAAATTAAACCTTTTTGATATATCTTATTACCATAAGAATCCAAAACTGTTATAAATTTAACTACACAATCACTAGTAACTTTCTTATCAAGAGGAAAAATCTCATTATCAATATAAGCTACTAGTGGTGCAAAACTAGAAGTATGAACTTCCTTAGCAATATCTAACAAAGTTATTCCTTTATTAAATTTATACTTTTTATTATCAATTGTAATATTTATCTTTTCCATAATAACACCCTCTTTATTATATATTATTATTTTATCATATAATGTAAGATTTTGATACGTATATTATTGAAAAATTTATCCTATAATTTAAATAGGTGATAAAATGAACTTAGTTCCAACAATAATTGAAAAAGAAATAAATGGTGAAAGATGTTATGATATTTACTCAAGACTTTTAAAAGATCGTATTATTATTTTAAATGGTGAAATAAACGATCAAACCGCTAATGTTGTAGTAGCCCAGCTTCTCTATCTAGATTCTCAAAACCACGAAGATATAAGTCTTTATATAAATTCTCCTGGTGGCTCAATAACATCAGGAATGGCTATTTATGATACTATGAATTTTATTAAAAGCAAAGTGTCAACTATTTGCATTGGAATGGCAGCCTCTATGGCCGCATTTCTTCTCTCAAGTGGTGAAAAAGGCAAACGCCTAGCCCTACCTAATGCGGAAGTTATGATTCATCAACCTCTGGGAGGAGCCCAAGGCCAAGCAACTGAAATAAAAATAGCAGCCGAACGCATCTTAAAACTTAAAAATAAACTAAATAAAATACTAGCTAAAAACACTGGTAAACCTCTAGAACAAATAGAACAAGATACTGAACGAGATTATTTTCTTTCAGCTAAAGAATCCAAAAATTACGGACTAATCGACAAAATTGTTGAAAATAAGAAATAATTTAAGTATAATAAAACTGGTGATAGTATGAAAACATGTGAACTTATTTGTAATATGGAAAGTGGCAAAGGTATCAAAAGACAAGAATTAAATGCTATAATAAAAATATTAAAAGATTATGACTATAAAACTAATTTATATTTAACTGAAAAACACGGCGATGCTAAAAGATATGTTAAAAAACTAGATTACGCAGATCTAGTCTTATCAATCGGAGGAGACGGGACTTTCAATGAAATAGTAACCGGTAACTACCAACGAAAAAATAAACTTTTATTATCGCATATTCCCGTCGGAACCACTAATGATATTGGACACATGCTAGGACTCAATAAAAACATTATAAAAAGCGTAGAAAGAATTCTAGAAGGCGAAGTAAAACAAGTTGATCTTGGATTAATCAACAATACTCCTTTCTTTTATGTCGCTGGCTTTGGGAAATTTATAAATGTTCCTTATCAAACCTCAAGAAAACTAAAGAAAAAATTTGGCCATTTAGCTTATCTAATGAATGGATTAAAAGAATTTTTGCAAACCACTAAATTATATGAATTAGAATATACTGTAAATGGCACTACTTATCATGGTTATTATTCTTTAATTTTAATTTCAAATGCCAATAGAATCGCCGGTTTTAATAATGTATATAAAGAAGTAAAATTAGATGATGATAAATTTGAAGTTATGTTCTGCAATATTACCAGAAGAAAAGACTTAGTAAAAACTCTTATTCTTTTAATAAAAACCGGTATTACTAACGTTCCAGGAATCTATTGTCACACCTGTAACGAAATAGAAATAAACTTTAAAGAACGCATCAAAAACAATTGGACTATTGATGGAGAAAAACTAAAAGAAGAAAAAAAGAAATATAAATTCACTATCAATAAAGATTTTAAAATGCTCTTACCTAAAAAAAATATTCCTAAACTTTTTATAAAATAAAAAAACTATATAATTATAGTTCATTTAAGTTTTAAAGCAATTTCATGAATCTTACGAAATCTATGACTAAGACCGGATTTCGTAAGATTTTTTTCTGTTTCTTTAGAAATAATATTACTTAGTTCCAAAAGAGAAACATCAGGATACTTTTCTCTATAAATAATAGCTTCTTTTATTTTATCTGGAACTGCATCAAGCCCTATCTTTTCCTTAATTAAAGCTATATCTTCCAGTTGTTTCTTACTAGCACTAATTATCTTATCAACATTAGCTTGTTCACAATTATTAAGCCTATTCATCATATTCTTATGATCTCTATATATACGAATATCTTCGTAATATAAAATAGCTTGATTAGCATTAATCAATCTAAGAAAATCTCCTATTTTCTCAGCCTCTTTTACATAAGTCATATATCCCTTATCTCGAGATATAACTTTAGCATTAATAGAAAAATATAATAACAATTGTTTAAGAAAATTAGCCTCATCAATAGATTCTACCAAAAACTCCAAATGATATCTAGATTTCTTAGGATCATTAATACTACCTCTAGCTAAAAAAGCACCACGCAAATAAGCTCTTTTCAAATCTTCGCTATCTAAAAAATAATCATACGGAACTAAAAGTCTTTCTCCAGATTCATCAAAAATCATTAAATCTTTTAAAATTAAATCAATCTTTTCAGAAATAAAAATATTATAATAACTCTTATTATTAAAATTATGACTTTTTCCCTGAGAAATAACTGGATTAATATCATAAAGCTCTTTAAAAAGAGAAAATATTTTTCTAATAACTTTAGGATTTTCCGATAAAATAACTATTTCTTTATCATTAATAACAGCATTATTTCTTAAAAAACCAGAAAGCATACATATACTTTCCAATTTAGAAAAATTATTAAGGCAAATCTCATTTTTTATCTCTGTCGTAAAAGACATAATATCACCTCATTAAATAATAGAAAATATTAGTAGCTAGTTTAAGTCCATCATGCCTAATATAATTATCTTCAATAACCAGTAAATCTTTTTCAATTAATTCACAATTAAGTTCTTTCAATCTTCTTTTATCTATTCTTACAAGTTTCTTATTTTCATCTAACACATACTTATCCACTATATCTTTAGGAAGTTTGCTCTTCGCTGCAAAAACAGAATCAATCTTTCTATCACCTAAATAACTATTTATAGCAAAAACATAATCCCCTACCGTATAATCAGTAGTTTCCGGAGGTTGATTAACAGCATTACAAATATACAATATTTTAGCTTTACTTTTATCAATAGCATTTACTATATCTGAAGATAAAAGATTAGGAATAATACTAGTATATAAGCTTCCCATACTAAAAACTATTAAATCAGCAGCAAGAATTTCTGAGATAATCTCTTTATCAACATGAACTTCTTCATCATAAAAAAGTCTTTTAAATTTACGAGTATCATTACTAATAACCTTTTGACCACGAACAATATCTCCATCAACAGTCTCTGCTACCAAAGTAAGATAATCCTCACTAAAAGGAAGTATTTTATGAGAAACATCTAAAAAATCACTAAGAACTCCAATACTCTTCTTCAAACTACCTGTCATATTATACATCGCAACCATAATTAAATTACCAACTGGATGTCCATTTAAATCAGTATAAGTATCAAATCTATATTCTAACAGTTTTTTTATCTTATCATCAGAATTAGATAAATTGGCAATAACTTTTCTAATATCTCCCATAGCTGGCATAAAAAATTCTTTACGAAGTTTACCAGTACTAGATCCATCATCAGAAACACTAATTATACATGTTATATCAACAGGAAATTGTTTTAAATCTCTAACTAAAAAACTAAGACCCGTCCCTCCACCAAAAATAACTATCTTTTTTTTCAAAATAATCACCTACTATAATTATACTCCAAAAAAAGTAAAACGCCAAAATAAATAACTAAAAACAAGTAATTTTATTTTACTTGTTTTACTCTAAATTAAATTTTTCTTTGTCATAATTATAATTATGAAGTAGTTCTTCTTCGGTTAGGGCTTTATTATAAATACGGATTGAATATATTTCTCCTTTAAAATAATATGTAGAACCTCCGATAAATATTGCTGGGTTTGGAGTCCTAGCATTCCATGTTACTGTATCTTCGTCTAATAAATTCATTAGATTATAGGTTTTATAATTTTTATCTTTTCTTACATTACTCATTAAAATATATTCTCCCATATCTTCAGAATATAATGTAAAACCTTGATATAAATTATTAGCAGTACCATCCGCTGTTTCATATCTAAGTGCATTAGCACTACTAATCCAAAGTGAGCCATATTGTGATATTCCTGCTCCGGTATTTATTGTATTAAATATCATTTGAAATTTCGAAGATATACTTTTCGGCCTAAATAATACTTCAATAGTATGTTCTTTATCTATATTATATTTTGCTCCACTTGTTTTATATGCATAATCATTTGTTCCATCAAATGATAAGTAATTATTGTACCATGTTGCACCGCTTACTGTTACATCATTCCCTGTTCCACTTAAATCTTTCCACGTTGTTGAATTATATGTATGAGTAGTAGTATTTACATATCCATCATACCATAGTACTAAATTATCTTGAATATATCCATTATAAGTTTCTGTATATGGATTTATTCTTACTCCATCCCCATATTCTATACTTGCTTCATTTATTATCTCTGTATATTCCTTATCATCATTTGAAACATAAGTCTTATTATCATAATAAGTTGTTAAATTTTCTGCTGCATGCCACACTGCTATTTCATCTAAATCATATTCTTGTCCTAAATCTACTGTTACACACTGATTTATGCTATTAGAACTTCCATATCCAAAACCTGAACTTCCTAAAGAATCTATTGTTCCATCTACTATATTTTTATATGAATAAGTTGTTGAATTAGCTTCTGGATACGTTCCTGTTACACTTTTTCCTTTCGCTACATTTACTCCTTCATATATTGCTTGTATTTCATCCCAATGATTTTGGTTATTAGCACTGTTATAACTTATACAATTTTTTATATATCTTACATTATCTAATTTTGTTGTTTTTGTCTTTGGTTTTGTTCCCACATAGGTTATCTTGGCATAGCCATTTCCCTCATTTTGTCCTTCATACATTTTTCCGCCAATAAAATATTTTCCTGAGTAATGAAGAGTTCCATTAGTATGAGTTATAGTAGTACTTTCTTTAACACTATTTACTCCAGCATAACCACTTATATAGGATGAGCCTCCACCTCCTGGCCATGAACCATTTGATAGTCCTGAGGCTACACTTCCTCCATAATATCCTGAGCCTCCTCCTGCTCCTCCTCCTGTATCTGCATTAGCAACATTACTTGCGCCTCCATAGCCGCCTTTACCAAAGGAACCTGCTGTTCCATTTGACTGAGCCCCACTTACCATAGTTGGCGCTGCTCCACCACTGGTTTGAGTTGCTCCATTTCCTATATTACCTTGGTAAGTTGAAAATATCGGATCTCCTCCATATAATGTTCCTCCATAACCTTTAGTATAAGTGTCAGCACTAGCTGCTCCGCTGCCTGCTCCAGCTACCATTATTCTACTTATAAGTGATGAAGTGTTATCCCAATTACCTCCTACTAATCTTACATCAGTAGCACCACCTCCAGTCGAAGCACATACTCCGGCTTTAGCTGGTTTAGAAATTCCGCCCCCATTAAATTGATAACCTGAACTTCTACAATTAGTATTACCTATTGTTCCTTGCTCTCCTACATAAAAATATAGTGTCTCTCCTTTTTCTAGATATATGTAGCCACTTGTTTTAGCTCCTAATACATTAGTACCGCCTTCAGCTCCAGCCATTTCTATATAATAGTATCCATCTTTAGGCACTTCATATTCTTGAGAAGCTCCAGTATAACTAAATACTGTTGTCTTATTTAATAAAGTGTCTACTACTACCTCAATAGTTTTGTCTCCTTTTAAAGTATCACTAAATAAAGCATAAGAATTTTTAGTTAAATTTATAGAAGTATATATTGCTATTACTATTATCCCCAAACTAAATAAAGATAGAAATACTTTATTTATTTCTCTTACATCTTTTTTCAAGACATTACTAATTCTCTGCTTCATAACTATCACCTTTATTACTGAAAAATACACTATTTATAGTCTCTCCTAATCTTTAAATAGCATACTTTAATAACCAATTTCTATAAGTTTACCGTGCTATAGGCACTCCTAGTTTAATAATAACATAAAATAAAAACCAAAACAAGGGCTATAAGCCCCAGTACTTTTGTGGCAAATTATGGCAAAATAAACTTAAGGAGGGCATCCTATGACTAAACTTATTCACACTGACAACTATTATTATGATGTAATCAGAATAAATATTAGAAAATTCCGGAAAGAAAAAGGCTACACCCAAGCAAGATTAGCAAATGAAGCAGACCTATCAGTAGATTATATTTCTGAAATAGAAAGTCTAAGGAAGAAAAAAAGCTTTAGTATTGCAACTCTTGGACGCATAGCAGATGTTCTAGATATAAAAATAGAAAACTTCTTTAAAGAATAAACTATCATTGATAGTTTTTATTTTGCCAAAAAAAGAGATAGATTTCTCTATCCCATAAATTCTTCTTCTAATACTTCTAAAGGTTCATCTGATAAAAATTGTTTTTTAAGTTCATAAGAAACATCTCTATATTGTTTAGCACCAGTTCCTGCTGGAATAAGCTTACCAATAATAACATTTTCTTTAAGACCTTGTAAATTATCAATTTTACCTTTAATTGAAGCATCTGTAAGAACTCTTGTAGTTTCTTGGAATGATGCAGCAGATAAGAATGAATCAGTTTCAAGTGATGCTTTAGTAATACCAAGAAGTATTGGCTTACCAACTGCAGGTTTTTTCCCTTTTAATATAGTTTCTTTATTAATATCTGTAAAGTCTTTAATATTAACTAAACTTCCTATTAAAAGATCAGTATCTCCACCATCAAATATTCTAATCTTTGAAATCATTCTACTAACTACTACTTCGATATGCTTATCACTTATGTCAACACCTTGAGCACGATAAGCTTTTTGAATTTCTTTTAAGATGTATTCTTGTGTTGTAATTGGATCAGTAACTGCCAGTAACTCTTTAGGACTAATATTTCCTTCTGTAAGTTTTTCTCCAACTGTTACAGTATCACCTTTTTCCACTCTAAGTTTAGCGCCATAGTTAGTAACATGTTCAACTTCTTCAAGTTTATTTTTAATCTTAATCTTGTATTTACCATGATCACTAGTAATATCTTTAATTTTTCCTTCAATCGTTGCAATTGTCGCTTGACCTTTTGGAGTTCTAGCCTCAAATAACTCTTCAACACGAGGAAGACCTTGAGTAATATCTTCTCCACCAGCAACTCCTCCAGTATGGAATGTTCTCATTGTAAGTTGTGTTCCAGGTTCTCCAATTGATTGAGCTGCCATAATACCAATAGCTTCACCAACTTCAACGATATTACCAGTTGCTAAATTTCGACCATAACATTTTTGACAAACGCCATTATGAGTATTACAAGTAAGAACACTTCTAATTTCTACTTTATCAATACCAGCATTAATGATCTTTTCAGCTTCTTTTTCTGAAATAAACCCGTTTTTATCAACAATTACTTCCTTAGTCTCAGGATGAACAATCTTTTTGCTAGCATAACGTCCAACAATACGATCATATAATCCTTCAATTACAGTACCATCTTTTTCATTAATAAAGGCTGCTACTGTAACACCAAAGTCCGTACCACAATCTTTTTCTTTAACAATAACATCTTGTGAAACATCAACAAGTCTTCTTGTTAAATATCCAGATGAAGCTGTATTTAAAGCAGTATCGGCACTACCTTTACGAGCACTATGAGTTGACAAGAAGAATTCAGAAACTGAAAGTCCTTCTTTAAATGATGAAATAACTGGAATTTCAATCGTTTTACCACCTGGTTTAGCCATTAACCCACGCATACCAGAAAGTTGAACGAATTGTGATATCTTACCACGAGCCCCACTCTTCATCATCATAAAGATTGGATTATCCATTGATTTATCTGCTATTTCTTGAAGCTCTGCTTGAACTTCATCCTTAGCTTTATACCAAACATTAATAACACTTTCATATCTTTCATCTTCAGTAATCAAACCACGAGCATATTGTTTATTAATTTTTTCTACCATTTTCTTACCATTAGCAATAATTTCTGGTTTATGCTTACTAGTGGCAACATCATGAGTAGAAACTGTTGCCCCACTTACTGTTGAATACTTAAATCCTAAATCCTTAAGTCTATCTAGCATAATTGAAGTTTCATTAGTTTTATAAAGTTTAAAGATTTGGGCAATAATTTGTTTTAATGTCTTAACTGGGAAAGGTTGAACAAGAGGCATTTCCTTAATTTTTTCTCTTATATTTTCTCCTGGTTTTACAAAATATTTAGAAGGTGTAATCTTTTCAATATTTTCCTTAGTAGGTTCATTAATATAAGGGAAAGTATCAGGAAGTATTTCATTAAAAATAAGTTTACCTACTGTTGTTATTAAATAATCATCCTTATGTTCTTCTGAAAACAATTTATGTTTAAATGAATTAACCTTAACAGCAATTCTCGTATGAAGTTTTAAATCATCACGTTCATATTCCATAATAGCTTCATTAGAATTTCTAAACACTCTTCCTTCATCAGGATCTTCTTTTTCCATAGTAAGATAATAGTTTCCTAAAACCATATCTTGAGCAGGAGTAACAACAGGTTCCCCACTTTTTGGATGAAGAATATTATTAGCACCAAGCATTAAAAGTCTAGCTTCAGCTTGAGCTTCTTCAGAAAGCGGCACATGAACAGCCATTTGATCCCCATCAAAATCCGCATTAAATGCTGGACACACAAGAGGATGAAGACGAATTGCTTTACCACCAATAAGTTTAGGTTCAAAAGCTTGAATACCAAGTCTATGAAGAGTAGGCGCTCTATTTAAAAGCACTGGATGTTCTTTAATAACTTCTTCAACAACATCCCAAACTCTTTCATCTTGATTTTCAATAAGCTTTTTCGCTGCTTTTATATTATGAGCAATACCTTTTTCCACTAACCCATGAATAACATGAGGTTTAAATAATTCTAGTGCCATTCCCTTTGGAAGACCACATTGATACATTTTTAAATCAGGTCCAACTATGATAACACTACGTCCTGAATAATCAACACGCTTACCAAGTAAGTTTTGACGGAATCTTCCTTGCTTACCTTTTAACATACTAGAAAGTGATTTCAAAGCACGATTTCCAGCACCAGTAACACTCTTTCCACGTCTTCCGTTGTCAAATAAAGCGTCAACTGCTTCTTGAAGCATTCTCTTTTCATTTTGAATAATTATTGAAGGTGCTCCTAAATCAATAAGTTTCTTTAAACGATTATTACGATTAATAACACGACGATATAAATCATTTAAATCACTTGTTGCAAATCTACCACCATCAAGTTGAATCATTGGCCTAAGTTCTGGAGGTATAACTGGAATTGCATCAAGAATCATCCATTCTGGCTTATTACCAGATTTATAAAAAGCATCTAAAATATCAAGTCTTTTAAGTAAACTAGTTCTTTTTTGTCCTTGAGCAGTCTCAAGTTTTTTACGAATATCTTCAATTTCTTTTCCAAGATCTACTTGTTTTAAAAGTTCTTTAACAGCTTCCGCTCCCATACCAACACGGAAACCATCACCATACTTTTCATAATAAGCACGATATTCTTTCTCTGATAAAGTTTGTTTATTTTCAAGTGGAGCAATACCTTTATCAATAACAACATAAGATACAAAGTAAAGTACTTCCTCTAAATCTCTCTGACTCATATCAAGTACTGTTCCCATTCTTGATGGAATACCTTTAAAATACCAAATATGAGATACTGGAGAAGCAAGTTCAATATGACCCATTCTTTCTCTTCTAACTTTAGAACGAGTAACTTCAACTCCACATCTATCACAAACTATATTTTTATATTTAACTCTTTTATATTTTCCACATGCACATTCAAAATCCTTTGTTGGACCAAATATCTTTTCACAGAAAAGTCCATCACGTTCAGGTTTTAAAGTACGATAATTAATAGTTTCTGGTTTTTTTACTTCTCCATAAGACCATTCACGAATTTTATCAGAAGAGGCAATACCAATTTTTAAAGCTTCTACTTTATTAACTTCAATCATTAGTATTTCACCTCACTTTCTAACTTTTCTTCCTGCAATTCTTTATCCTCTATTTCTTCATCTTCGCTTTCCGAATCCTCATCATCAGATTCTTCTATTGTATCTTCATTTACTTCATCTTCAAGCTTTCTAATTTCAATATCATCAATAGCAAATGAAGTTTTTTCATGAATTTCTTCTTTTTCAATTTCTTTTAAATCAAGAATTTCATTTTTATCATTAATTATTTGAATATCAAGTCCTAAAGCTTGGAATTCTTTAATAAGTACTCTAAACGATTCAGGTACTCCAGCTTGATCTACTTTTTGACCTTTAACTAAAGCTTCATAAACTTTAACACGTCCAATCACATCATCTGATTTAACTGTAAGTATTTCTTGAAGTGTATGAGCGGCACCATAAGCATAAAGAGCCCAAACTTCCATTTCCCCAAATCTTTGACCACCAAATTGAGCTTTACCTCCAAGTGGTTGTTGAGTAACTAAACTATATGGTCCAGTTGCACGAGCATGCATCTTATCTTCAACCATGTGGTGAAGTTTAATCATATACATAACCCCAACTGAAACTCTATTATCAAATGGACGACCAGTACGACCATCATAAAGTACTGTCTTACCATCTTCATCCATTCCAGCTTCTTTCATCATTTCTAAAATATCTTCTTCTTTAGCCCCATCAAATACTGGTGTTGCTACATGAACTCCAAGTTTTTTAGCAGCCATACCAAGATGAAGCTCTAAAACTTGTCCGATATTCATACGAGAAGGAACTCCAAGTGGATTAAGCATTACATCAACTGGTGTACCATCTGGCAAGTAAGGCATATCTTCTTCCGGAAGAATAAGAGAAATAACCCCTTTATTACCATGACGACCAGCCATCTTATCCCCAACTTGAATCTTTCTTTTTTGAACTATATACACACGAACTAATTTTGAAACACCACTAGGAAGTTCATCACTATTTTTCTTAGTGAACACTTTAACATCATGAACTATACCATCACCACCATGTGGTACTCTAAGAGATGTATCACGAACTTCACGAGTCTTTTCTCCAAAGATAGCATGCAATAGTTTTTCTTCAGAAGTAAGTTCAGCCATTCCCTTTGGAGTAACCTTTCCAACTAGAATATCCCCTTCTTTTACTTCTGTACCTATTCTAATAATACCTTCACTATCCAAGTTTTTACGTGCTTCTTCACTTACATTAGGAATATCACGAGTAATTTCCTCAGGTCCAAGCTTTGTCTCACGACAAGGCATTTCATAATCTTCAATATGAATAGTAGTATAAGCATCATCTTTAACAAGTCTTTCATTAAGAATAACAGCATCTTCATAATTATATCCATTAAACATCATGAAAGCTACTAACATATTCTTACCAAGAGCAAGTTCTCCCATATCAGTTGAAGGTCCATCAGCAAGAATAGTTTTACCACGAACTACTTTATCTCCAACTTTTACAATAGGTTTATGATGGAAACAAGTATCTTGGTTAGAAGCAGTAAAATCTGATAAATAATAAATATCTTCTCCACCTTTATTCTTAACAACTATTTTTCTAGCATCAACATAACTTACAACACCATCAGCTTTAGCCACAATAGTAGAGCCACTATCACGGGCTGCAATATACTCAACTCCAGTACCTACATATGGAGCTTCTGTTTTAAGAAGTGGTACTGCTTGACGTTGCATGTTAGAACCCATTAAAGCACGAGTTGCATCATCATGTTCCAAAAATGGAATACAACTAGTGGTAATTGATACTACTTGTTGAGGTGAAACATCAATATAGTCAACTCTATCTGGAGAAACTAATATATTTTCACCACGATAACGTGCTGCTACAGTTTCATCTATAATTTTATTATTATCATCTGTTTTAACAGTAGACTCTGAAATAATAAGATCATTTTCTTCACTAGCAGTTAAATAATGAACATCATTCATAATAACAGAATCTACAACTTTACGATATGGAGTTTGAATAAATCCATACTCATCAATCTTAGCATAACTAGCAAGAGTTGTAATAAGTCCAATATTTGGTCCTTCTGGAGATTCAATTGGACAAATTCTACCATAGTGAGATTCATTAACATCCCTTACATCCATACCTGCTCTATCACGAGAAAGTCCACCTGGACCTAAAGCACTAAGTCTTCTTTTATGAGTAAGTTCTGCAATCGGATTATTTTGATCCATAAATTGTGAAAGTTGTGAACTACCAAAGAACTCTTTTAAAATTGCTGTAACAGGTCTAATATTAATAAGTGTTTTTGGAGTAACTTCATTAATATCTTGAGTAGTCATTCTTTCACGTATAACTCTTTCCATACGAGTAACCCCTACTCTAAATTGATTTTGTAAAAGTTCTCCAACTTGACGGATTCTTCTGTTACCTAAATGATCTATTTCATCAAAATTACCTACTCCTTGAAGTAAATTTAAATAATAAGAACAAGCTGCATAAAAATCAGAAATAGTAAGTCTTTTTGAATCAATACTTTGATCATTTCCAATAACAACCATTTTTTCTTTAGTACCAGGTTTATATATTTTAACAATTTGAACTTTATTATAAGTATCAAGTTCATCATTAATTTTTACTTCTTCAAGACCATATCCAGAAGCAAAAATAGGACGAAGTTCTTCTAATATATCCTTAGTAACTACTGTACCTTTAGGATAAATAACTTCTTTATCTTTCTTAATATCTTCTGCTAAAGTTTGATTAAGAAGTCTATCTAAAACATTTAATTTAAGATTAAACTTATATCTTCCAACTTTGGCTAAATCATATCTAAATTCATCAAAAAATCTTGTAATAATTTGATTCTTAGAACTATCAAGAGTAGCAGGTTCACCAGGTCTTAATTTTTCATAAATTTCAATTAATGCTTCATCAGTATTTCTAGTAGAATCTTTACTAATTGTATTTTCAATAAAATCATTTTTACCAAATAAATCAGTAATATCTTCATCACTAGAAAGTCCAAAAGCTCTAAGCATTGTTGTAAGAGGAACTTTTCTAGTTCTATCAATTCTTACATATAAAATATCTCTAGCATCAGCTTCAAATTCAAGCCAAGTACCACGAGTCGGAATAATTTGCGACGTGATTAAAAGACGTCCATTTTTATCAATTTCCTTATTAAAATAAACACTAGGAGATCTAACAAGTTGAGACACAATAACTCTTTCAGCACCATTAATAACAAAAGTACCTGCTTCTGTCATCAATGGCATATCTCCTAAAAATATTTCTTGCTCTTTTACTTCACCTGTTTCATTGTTAAAAAGTCTAACTTCAACTTTTAAAGGCGCAGCAAAAGTAGCATACCTTTCTTTACACTCTTTAATTGAATATCTTGGTTCATCAAAATGATAATCACCGAATTCTAATGATAAAGTACCTGCAAAATTTTCAACGGGGAACAAATCATCAAATACTTCCTTTATACCTTTTTCTACAAACCAATTATATGATTTCTTTTGTATTTCTAGTAAATCCGTTAATTCATAAGAATTCTTAATTCTAGAAAAACTTCTACGTGTGCGATGGTCACCACAATTAATAATCTTGTATGCCACTAAATTCACCCCTACTTTCAAATTTTCAAAAATCTTTGCCACAATATAGACAAATAACCATCTTATATTATTACCACAATTCTAGCAACTTGTCAATCAAAAATACATTTTATTACAAAAAAACCTTTACTTTTTTCTAATATTTCTACTTTGTAATATTTCTCTAAATCTTTACAAACTGTTTTAGCTCCTTGATTCTTATTAATTACTAAATATAAAACCCCAGAATCTTTTAAATAGAACCTAGCCTCAAAAAGTATTTTATAAACTGTTTCTTTACCTGCTCTAATCGGAGGATTAGTAACAATAACATCATATTTATCTTTAATATTACTATATCCATCACTATAAAATACTTTTGCTAGAGAAATATTATTTTCTTTAATATTCATCTTAGTTAAATGAATTGCTCTTTTATTTACATCAACTAAATCTACTTTAAGATTAAAAAAAGAAGATAAAATAAGTCCAATACTTCCATATCCGCATCCCACATCTAACAAACTACCAGTAAGTTTTTCCTCTAATAAGGTATTGATTAAAACTCTACTTCCAAAGTCTAATCCCTGTTTAGAAAAAACTCCATTATCAGTATAAAAGTTAAAACTTTTACCATTTATATTAACTTTAATTTTTCTAAGATTACTTTTAACAACATCGTTAGTAAAATAATGACTCATTTCATTTCCCCTTTATAGCATAAAAAGCCCGTACTACGACCGGCTTTGTTTTAAAAATTATTTTAATTCAACTTCAGCACCAGCTTCTTCAAGTCTGGCTTTAAGTTCATTAGCTTCTTCACTAGGAATATTTTCTTTAACATTTCCACCATTATCAGCAATTTCTTTAGCTTCTTTAAGACCAAGTCCAGTAACTTCTCTAATAATTTTAATAACATTAATTTTAGCAGCACCAGCACTTGTAAGAACTACAGTTTGTTTACTTGGTCCAGCAGCTTCCGCTTCTTGTGGAGCAGCAGCAACTGCTACTGCACTTGGATCAACTCCAAATTCTTCTTTCATTGCATCAACTAATTCCTTTACTTCTAATAATGTCATTTCCTTTAAAGAGCTAATAAATTCTTCTTTTGTTATTTTTGCCATTTTATTTTCCTCCCTTTACAAAATTTTTTAACTAATTTTCTTTTTGTTCACTATATAAATTAAGTGCAATACTTAAATCTTTAACAATTTCCATCATACCACCTGCAAGCATAGTATAAAGTCCTTCTCTTGATGGTATCTTAGCAAATTCATCTAACTTAGCTTTATCAGCAACTGCTTCTTCAATATAACCAGCTTTTAAAACTAGAGCCTCATTTTTCTTAGCCATATCACTAAGAACTTTAACTGCTGCTATCTCATCTTCACTAAAAGCTATAGCTGTAGGACCAGTTAAATATGAATCAAAATCAATATTCATATCTTTAAAAGCTATTCTAAGCAAAGTATTCTTATAAACTTTATAAAATGAATTATTATCTCTAAGCTTTATTCTTAAATCTTTAATTTCTTTATCAGTAAGACCACGATAATCAAATAAAACCAAAGATTTAGCTTCTTTAGAATGAGCTTTAATTTCATCAACAATTGCTTTCTTTTCTTCTAAAGCTTTAACACTTGGCACAAGTATCTCCTCCTTTACTTATATTTATAAAGTGCAAAAGAAAGAAGTCTAACCAAAGACTTCTTATCTATACAAAAGTATAAAGTCCTCGGTAGGATTTACTAATTACCTACTGTCTTTGGCACTTATCGATTAATATTATACCTTATTTTCTCTTAATTGTCAAAACTATTTTGATCTACTTTTACTGCAGGACTCATAGTAGAACAAATACTAATTGATTTTATATATGTTCCCTTAGCAGCTTGAGGTTTAGCTTTAATAATAGTTTTTACAAAAGCATTAAGATTTTCAAGTAAATCTTCATCACTAAATGAAACTTTTCCAATTACACCATGAATATTACCATAACTATCAGTACGATATTCTACTTTACCACCTTTAGCATCTAATACAGCTTGTTTAACATTAGTAGTAACAGTACCAGTCTTAGGGTTTGGCATTAATCCTTTTGGTCCTAAAATTTTACCTAACTTTCCAAGTTGTGGCATCATATCAGGAGTAGCAATAAGTGTATCAAAATCAAACCAATTTTCTTTTTCGATTTTTTCTAACATATCAGTATCTCCAACATAATCAGCACCAGCTTCTTTAGCAGCACTAGCTTCTGATCCTTTAGTAACTACTAAAACTTTAGTTTCTTTACCTGTTCCTTTAGGAAGAACCATAGCACCTCTTATTTGTTGATCTGCTTTTTTTACATCTAAATTTAAATTCATAGCAACTTCTACAGTAGCATCAAATTTAGTATTAGATATTTCTTTAATTAATTTTACTGCTTCTTCTTTAGAATATACTTTACCTTTAGTGATTTTAGAAGCTTCATTTTTATAATTTTTTCCTCTAAATTTCATCTTCAATTCCTCCTTATGTGGTATTAAGCGGATTTTTACCTCCCACATAGGTACCCCTATGTTATTAATAACTTTTATATTTGAATTATTCTACAACTTCAATTCCCATGTTTTTTGCAGTACCTTCTACTATCTTACATGCTTCTTCTACATTATATGCATTTAAATCAGGTAATTTAGTTTCTGCAATTTCTTTAAGTTGTTCTTTTGTTATACTTCCAATAATTTCTTTAGATCCCTTACTAGAACCTTTCTTAATCTTAGCAGCCTTTTTAATTAAGAATGCTGCTGGTGGAGTCTTAATTACAAAATCAAATGAACGATCTTCATATATAGAAATTTCAACTGGTAAAACATTTCCCATTTGTTCTCTAGTTGCATCATTATATTTTGTACAAAATTCTCCTAGATTAATTCCGGCAGGTCCTAAAACTGTACCAACTGGTGGAGCTGGTGTAGCTTTTCCTGCTTCAATTTGCAATTTTATTACTTTAACAACTTCTTTATTCACGAAAAACACACTCCTTTACATTTTTGATTTAATTCTTCGTGAGTGGTAATAATAGCACCGCTTTGCCTCCCACTTAAATTTATATTAATATTTAAAATATTAATAAACGATTAAATAATAGCACTTTTTAAATAAAATATCAAGTACTTATGCTTTCTCAATTTGAGAAATTTCTACTTCAACATCAGTTTCTTGTCCAAATAAGTCTAATAAAACTGTAATTTGTTGATTTTCTAAATCAAGAGAATCAATCTTACCTTCCATTCCTGCAAAAGGTCCAGAAGTGATTTTTACTACTTCTCCTGGTTTTAAATCCGTTGATATTTCTAATCTGCTCATACCCATACTATTAAGTATTTTATCAACTTCATATGGTTGAAGTGGTGTAGGCTTAGCACCCTTCCCACTTGAGCCAATAAATCCTGTAACTCCTGGAGTATTACGAACTACAAACCAAGCCTCATCAGTCATAATCATCTCAACTAAAACATAGCCTGGAAAAAGTTTTTTAACTTTTTCTTTTTTTACTCCATCTTTAACTTCTACTTCTGTTTGTTCTGGAACAATTACTCTAAAAATGTAATCTTCCATATTCATAGAACTAGCACGCATCAATAATTTTTCTTGAACTTTCTTCTCATGACCAGAATAAGTATTTACAACATACCATTTTTTATCCATATTATCTAAGCCCCTTTATAAGTGCAAATACCACAGTAATTAAATAAAAATATAGTGCACACATAATAACTGTTACAAAAGTTGCAATTGAGTATTTAATCATATACTTTTTATCCGGCCATTTAACTTTTTTTAATTCATTAATAACTTCTTTAAAAAATTTCATACCTCACCTCTAAAGTTTATGCATTTTTTCAAAATAAAAACACTTACGTGCTTCTTAATTAAAAGAATAGCACAGAAAGTATTAAAAAGCAAGTAAAATAAGCAAAAAAATCAAAAAATTAAATAAAATAAACATATCTTTTTAAAAATTATTTAATCGCCACTATCATCCTAGAAGATGCACTTGTATCAAGTTCACCTGTTGCTGAAAACGAAGTGAAAATACCTCCAGCTGTAGAATTGATATCCACTAGATCTTTCATACCAAGGTGCACCAGTCAATACAGTATTTAGCAGGTTGCCATACCATCCTCTATAATCAGAATTTTTAACTTCTTTTATAGCATCTCCTAATTTACTATTAATCAAAATAGAAGAATCATTATTAACACTGTATTTATCATAATATTTTGTATCAGGATAATTATATACTCCGGTATATTCAACATAATTTGTATAGTTATCTCCGGAGAACAATATTCCAGTATATTCCGAATTCCAGCTATCTGAAGCACCACTCATCATTGTTACGCCATCAGGACTTATTATATTTCCCATTACATATTCCCATGAATCACCACTCAGATCATATACTCCATAGACATTTCCTGTTGTTGAGGCTCTTTGTCCTAATTCTGTTTCATAACTATTACATGTTGTTGTTTCCGAGCTTCCTGCCTCTGCTCCACAGCCTGTTAGAAAACCACTATTATTATTTATTCCTATTTCCGTACAAGTTCCAGAAATACACGTTCCATATTTACTATGCGATAAATATGCTACTGCTCCCCATTCCATATTCTTTATCATATGAGTATCTGTTGTTGTACTTAGTCCATATCGATTGCCACTATCATTCATGGTCATTATATTTGTTTCAAAATCTCCTACTCTTTGATTGCTTAAACTACTTAAATTAGGTTTTGTTGTGATATTATCTATTGTTCCTGTTAGTTCAAACTTTCCTATCCAAAAACCTTCTAATTCTTCAGTACCAAAGGTAAATGCTGGATGAGTGTAATATTTATTGTTACAGGTACTATCTGTACATTCTACATTATTTATCTTACAACTTTCACTTTTTGCTCCATTTGTTCCACTTATTGTATCCCTACATGTTATGTCTCCAGTTGATGCTGTTCCTTCTTCAAACACTATTTCTATTTCTTGTGGTTCACTTGTTACTGTTCCATCACTATTATAATTCCATACTTTATATTTATATCTTGGAATCCATACTTGCATTGTTAAGATATCTTCCGTTTTTATTTCTGTTCCTAACGCTGCATTTAAATATGTTTCTCTATTTGTTTCTGTTACTGTTACACTATTGGCCCATTTCTTTTCACAATAATCATACCATTTATATTTTCTATCTTGATTAGTACTATCTGCTTTTTTCCAAACACTTTCTTCTTCATCGTAATAAACTGGTATCATACTATTATCTAATATTGGCTCATTTGGTACATATAAATTACAGGTATCTACTTCTACTCCTATGGTATTAGTACTTACTACTTTATCACTAAATAGAGCATAAGAACTTTTAGTTAAATTTATTCCTACAAATATAGCTATTAGTATTATTCCTACACTAAATAAAGATAGAAATACTTTATTTATTTCCTTTCCATCTTTATTTAATTGTTTATAAAGATACCCCC
>URXR01000016.1 GCA_900551925.1 uncultured Mycoplasmatota bacterium
ACCCCCTCAAAATGTTGTACCAAATATTGACATAACTCCCCTTTGTAGTTTGTTCCTTCATCTTTACCACTACTTTCTTTAGTTTAGTATACATATTTATTATATAATTTATTGAATAAAAAAACAAGTACCATTTTTGATACTTGAGATTTTTAATTATTTTTTATACTCTAAGATAATACTTGAGTGGCTCCGATTTTAAGTTTGAAACTAAAGCTACCACCAGCTTGACTTTCTGTTTGACTTGTACCCCAAATTTCTCCAGCTGCTTCACAAGTTCCTTCACTGCTATATGATGTATCGCTACATACTCCTGTATTATTAGATGAACTTGTATTACCTCCAGTACCTTCACTGGTTACCCAAGCTTTGATAGTATAATTTATAGTGTGATTACCAGTTACTGTAGCTGAATCTATTTTATAATCTGTTATGCTAGTATCATATTGTCCTGCTTGTCCAACTAAGCTACCTACTGTTACTCCGGCAGTTGATGAAGTTCCTGCTAAATATTCTGTAGCTCCAGAATCTACGCTTTTATAAGCTTGGATTTTAACATTATTTGCTCCGATACTATCATCTGGGGTTACGCTATCTACTTCAGTAAGAGCAACATCATATCCGACAGTCATTGTTCCAACCATAGTAGAAGTTAATTGACATGTTGCAGCATTATCTGAAGCTGCGATTCCTTCGGTATCTGTCATAGCACTAGTATTTGGAAGATTAAAAGTTGTTTCAGCACAGTTCATAGTAACATAACCAGTACTTAAAGTGTTTTCTTTGGTACCACTTAGATCTGCTGTGAAAACGGCATAGGAAGTGGCAATAATAGCTACAACTAAAACTACAACAGCTGCAATTGAAATACCTAAAACTTTCTTATTATCCATATATACCTAATCCTTTCTTCTATTAAGCAGTTAAGTTACCACTTACACCTATTTTTAATTTATATTCATATTTTGTCGCACTAGTCCAGCTAGAAGCATCTGTATTAGAATCTACCCACATTCTAAGTCTATATTTAGTTGTATTAGTAGTATCTGCACTAGTGTGAACATGAGTTAAATAGCTTGTTTTTCCAGAATCAAAAGTAAGTGTTCCAGTATTTCCTGCTGTAATAATATTACTAATTAAAGTTGGAGCCATCACTTGGTCTTCACCATCTTCAGTTAAAGCTGATAAATAAACTTTAACATTATTATCAGGTAATCTTGTATAACCACTGGTTGGATCTATTTTTGTAATTGAAATTGTGTAATTAATATTACCTGGTGCTCCACTAGCATTAGTGGTAACTGCGAAATCAAAAGAGTCATCTTCTCCTTGGGCCATACCATTAGCATCTGACATTGGAAGAGCATTACCAATATTTATAACATCTGTCGATTCAAGTAAACTCATAGAAATGTTTCCTGTTCCGATTGTATTAGCATTACTACTAGTATAATTCCAAGTATAAGCTGCAACAGCAACACCAGCAATGGCTGCTAATAAGACAAAAATTCCTAATATAGTACCTGCTACGCTACGTTTTTTCTTAGTTTCAATTTCTTCAAACATATAAATACCTCCTATGATACAAATTTATCATAAATTTCAGAAAAAGTAAAAGGTTTTCCAATTTTTTTCAAAAATATTTACATTTTAAGACAAATAATGGTTTTGATTAAATAGCATTTTCTAATAGATCGAAAAGAGAAATTTGACTAGACTCAGGTAAGTCTTTTAAAATACCCATAATTTTCATTCTTTCAATTAATGTTCCAGATACTTTGCATCTTTTTTGAAAATCTTCAATACTTAAGAATTCTTTTTTATCACGTTCTACTATGATGTTGTTAGCAACAGTATCTCCAAGACCATCGATAGCTCTAAATGGTGGAATTAAAGTCATTTGATCTTCATCTATAATAAAATTGCTAGAGTGACTTTTGTTTAAATCAACTGAACCAAATTTAAAGCCACGAGCTGTCATTTCAAGAGCTACTTCTAAAGTTGCAATTAAATCTTGTTCTTTTACTGAAAGACCGAACTTTTTTAGTTTTAATTCATTCAATTTTTCTTTTATTTTATCATAACCTAGTTCCATAACTTCTAAATCAAATGAGAAACATTTTATTGAGAAAAAGGTTGCATAATATTCAATTGGTCTATTTATTTTGTACCAAGCAATACGCCAAGCTGCTGAGATATAAGCTGTGGCATGAGCTTTAGGGAACATGTATTTTATTTTATCGCAGGAATCTATGTACCATTCAGGAATATTGTTTTCTTTTAGAAGTTTTTTATAACCATCCCATTTTTCTTTTTCTTTCTTTTGTTTTCCTTTACGAACAAGTTCCATAATTTTAAAAGCATCAATTGGTTTTATGCCATGGTTACTTAAATAAACCATAATATCATCACGACAGCCTATTGTTTCTTTAAAAGGACAGATATTATTTCTTACTAATTCTTGAGCATTGCCATTCCAAACATCGGTTCCGTGAGATAGTCCAGAAATTTTAACTAATTCGGCAAATGTTGTTGGTTTAGTTTCTAAGACGATTCCTATAACAAAACGAGTAAATTCAGGAAGGCCTAAGCACCCTACTTCACAATCTATTTGTTCTGGAGTTACGTTTAGAGCTTTAGTTGAGGTAAATAAGCTCATTACTTCTTTATCATCCATTGGTACAGTATCAGGATCGATTCCTGTTAGGTCATGAAGCATTTTAAAAATTGTAGGGTTATCGTGTCCTAGTATATCAAGTTTTAATAGACAGTCTTCTATATCGTGATAATTGAAATGAGTTGTAGCCCAATCAGCGGTTATATCATCGGCGGGATACCCATATGGAGTAAAGTCGAATATTTCTTTATAATCTGGTACTACAACAATTCCTCCAGGGTGTTGACCGGTAGTTCTTTTAACTCCAGTTACCCCTTTAGCCAGTCTTTCTATTTCTAGTGGTCTAATACCATCGATACCACGATCTTCATAATAGCCTTTAACAAAGCCAAAGGCGGTTTTATCAGCAACGGTTCCTATTGTTCCCGCTCTAAAGACATGATCTTCTCCAAATAATACTTTAGTATATTCATGAGCTCTAGCTTGATAATCTCCGGAGAAGTTAAGGTCGATATCTGGTACTTTGTCAGCATTGAATCCTAGGAATGTCGCAAAGGGCATATCTTGTCCTTCTTTTTTCATCATAGTCCCACATTCACATTTTCTATCAGGAAGGTCATAACCACTTGGATAGTTTTTACCAAAAGCTTCACCATTTTCTTCAAAAATACTTTTTTTACAGTTTGGACAAACATAATGAGCTGGAAGTGGATTTACTTCAGATATTCCGAGCATTGTTGCGACAAAGGAAGACCCTACTGAACCACGTGATCCAACGACATAGCCATCTTTATTACTTTTTTCTACTAGTTTTTGAGAAATTAAATAAATAGAATCGAAACCTCCATTTATAATACCGTTTAATTCACTTTCTAAACGTTCTTTAACATTTTCTGGAAGCGGATCTCCATAAATTGAGGTAGCTTTATCATAACAAATATTTCTAATAGTTTCTTGACTATTTTCAAATTTTGGAGAAAAGGGAATTCCTTTGGTATCAGGAATTATTTCAAATTCTTCAATCATGTCTGCTATTTTATTAGGATTAGTTATTACTATTTTATTAGCTTCTTCTTCTCCTAGAAAGGCGAAGTCTTCAAGCATTTCAGTAGTAGTTCTAAAATGCATTGAGGGAATACTTTTGATATCTCTTCTATTTAAGGGGTGACGGCCTCCCCCAGGAACTTTTTGGTTGACAATGAATTCACGATAAATTTTATCATCTCTATCTAAATGATGTACATCTCCAGTAGCTACGACTAATTTATTTTTTTCGTTAGCAACTTTGATAATTTTTTTGATATTATCAAGAAGTTCTTCTCTAGAGTTAAAGTCATTTAAATCTATTAAGTAACTATAAACTTCTGGAGGTTGTACTTCGATATAATCATAGAAGTTCATGAGATCGCTTATTTCTTCTTCACTTTTACTACGCGCTAAACGAAAGATTTCACTGTTTGAGCAGCTACTACTGATAAGAATTCCTTCGCGATATTTAGTTATTTCACTTCTTAAGATGCGAGGGGTTTTATATAAATATTTAGTATTAGCATAACTTAAAATTTTAAATAAGTTTTTTAAACCGGTTTGATTTTTTACTAATAAATTTATGTGATATAGTTCACCAAATTTATGAATATCATTTTTACTTACTAATAAGTCTATATCTTTCATTTTTTCAATTTTCTTAACCTTTAGTTTAAGTAACATTTGATGAAATATTTTAGCAGTTGCTAAAGCATCATAGTCAGCACGATGGTGTCCTTCTTCATCAAAATCAATATCATATCTTTTTACTAAAGCTGAAAGAGAATGCCTTGAATAATTGGTGTCAATTGCTCTAGAAAGCTGTAAGGTATCTATTAAAGGATTAGTGTATTCTCCTAGATTATATTTTTGATAAGCCATAGTAAGGAAAGAAGCATCAAATTTAGCATTATGGGCGACCATTGGCAGGTCCCCAGTCCATTTAATGAAATCTTTTATTACTTCTTCTTCAGTAGGACAATCACTTAACATTTCATCAGTTATATTAGTAAGTCTTATAATATGAGGTTCAAGTTTTTTGCCGGGATTTATAAGTTTGTCATAGGTATCGATTATTTCGCCATTTTTTATCTTAACTGCTCCGACTTCAATTATTGAATCTCCCCCACCAGCGTTAAATCCTGTGGTTTCAAAGTCAAAGACAACATAGGTATTATCTAAAAGTTTAGAGTCATTTGGCCTTATTACTAAATCAATATCATCATCAATCATAGCAAGTTCTAATCCAAATAAAATTTTGATATCTTTCTTATAGCGGCAAGCTTCAGGAAAGGTTTGGATACTATTGTGATCAGTAATAGCAATCGCTTTGTGTCCCCATTTTATAGCTCTTTTTACTAAGTCTTTGATGGTTACTACTCCATCCATTTGACTCATCATAGTATGAGCATGAAGTTCTACTCTTTTTACAGGAGCTTCATCTAAAATTTCTTTTTCTTCTTTTTCGATTATTTCAATATTTCTAGCATTTATAACAAAATCGTTATAAAAATTATTATTTTTAATATTTCCTTTTACTCTAATCCACATATCTTCTTTAAATGAATTTAAATATTTTTCGTATTCTTCTTCGCTGCGGGCAAAAATACGTAAGTACATACTGGTTGTAAAATCAGTAACTTTTAGAGTAAATCCATAAAAACCTTTTTTAGCTGCGGGAACAATTCCAAATATTTTTACTTCTACTACAATATTATCAATTTCATAATTAATATCATTTAAGGCTGTTATTGGTCCAGTTACTTCTTTAAATAACTGATTTGATCTTTGATAAGAATTATTTGTGTTTTTAGGAGTAAATTCTTCTTGAGATGGTGTTTTTTTAGTAACTTTAAATTTACTATCATCTATTTGTTTGTCATGATCTATTTCTTCTTTTATGAGATTACCTTTTTCTAAATTTATTCTTATCTCTGGTAAGGTTTTAAAGCCAAACTTAGTAAAATAATTATTAAGACATTCTAATTTTTTTCTTAAAGTTATTTCTTCGGCTTTATTATATACTTCAATAAAATATTTATTATCCTCTTTTACTAATCTATCTGAGAACATATTATAATAGAGATTATTATTATTGATTAAAATTAAAATTTCTTTATAATAGTCTTCATATAACGATAAATCTTCTTCTTTAGTATGAACTGTTATTTTATAGGTATATTTTTTATTAACATAGTTATTTAGACACTCTAAAAAAAGATTAAGAGCTTCATACTTAATATTTGTAGGATTATTTAAAATAATATTCCAAATATTTTTTTCTTCATGAACTATAATCTTTTCTATATCAGCATTATCAAAGTAAGAAAAGTCTTCTTTTGGATAATTAATTTTTTCTAGTAAATCTTTAATTCTTGCCTTCATAATGCCTCCCTACTACAATACTTCTATATTTTCTACTGGAACTAACTTAGTTCTAAAGATAGCTTTTTTATTTTTGACTAAAAAGGCTATAAATGAATAAATATCAATGGTTTTTAGAATTTTTTCGTATTTATAGTTTGTTTTATCAAAGAAAATATTGTCTCTAACCATATATTTATCAAAATCTTCTAGGGGTACTCCTAGATACATAAGCCAGTATGGATAAATTTTTTCTTTTAAATCTCTTAAATCTTTTTTGCCAATTTTATATTTAGACTCTTTAGTAACTCTCGTATATAATTCATTAGTTATAGCTAGTTCTATTACAACATCTAAAATATCTTTTTCTTCAGTTTTTAATTTATAAATTTCGTTTTTAATGATTTTGTAAACTAGATATGTTAGAAAATTATCTTTGTCTCTAGTGATAATTTTCTTACCAATAGTCATAATATTAGTTTCTAAATTAGTTTCGACAACATCTAAATTAGGATGAACAACACAAATTTTGTAGTCATGTTTTATATCGAATTTTAAAATATTATTAAGTTCTCTGTTATATTTACGGCGGTTTTTATCCCATATTTCTAAGATATTAAGACGATATCTATTAGTTTCTATTTTAATCTTTTTATAATAAGGACTTTTTTCAATCAAATTATAAATTAAGTCATCATCAGGGATAAAGTTTTCTAAGTCTTTTATTATTTCTTCTTTATCTTTATGTACTAAAGAGTATTCTTTTTTATGATCTTTCCATAGTTTTTGTTTTAATTTATGAATATCATCGCTTACTGAAGATTCGTAAAGTAAATGCCAAATAAGTAAATATTTATTTGTTATAATATCTAGTTTCATAACTACCACCTATAAATATAATATCACACTTTTTCCTGCCTTGGAAAGAAAAATAGCAATAAATTTTTAATTATTAAGAATAAAGGAATAGCTAGAAGAATTCCTATGAATCCAAAAAGAGAGGCAAAGATAAAACAAGATAGAATAATGCTTACTAATGATACTTTTAGAGTTTTTTTATAGATTTTTGGTTCAATTACATAACTATTAAAAATTGGTACTAGAATCATGACAATACTGGTTGCTATAAAAAGAGGCATACTTATGGACCAAGCGGAAATAAGCGCTAGTGCATTGGTTATTAAAGCGCCGATTAAAGGAATTACCGAAGTTACTCCCGAAAGAAGGGCTAGAAGAAGGAAATAAGGGTGTCCTATTAAAAAATAAATTACTAGGTATTCTACTATTTCTATTAAAATTATTAAATAAAATCCTTTGTAATAATTAAATAAATCTCTATCTATTTTAGTAAATAATTCATATTTATTTAAGTAGTTTTTTATTTTTTGCATATTAAAAAGAAAATATATAGAAAGAACAATAACTATAAGAAAAGAAGTAAGAAATGAAGCTCCTTCATTAATTAAATGAATTCCGCTTTCTACTGATAGAAAATCATTTAAGTAAGAAGTTATTTCTTTAGTTTCTAAAGGTGTTTTGGATAAAAAATACATAATATCATTACTTATTAAAGGTAGTTCTTTAGTAAAAATAGGAATGGAAAAAGAAATTAAAAGTATTGAAAGAGAAATACATAAAAAAATTACTATCAGACAAGAATATGGATATGATATTTTTTTAGTTAGAAAGATTACACATGGGTATAAGGAATAGCTTATAAAAAAGGCTAAAAATATGGGAAAAGTAATTTCTAAAATTGTATGTAAAAAGTCTTTATAAAAGTCTAATTTAGTTATAAAAAAAATGGTAATTATTATTAATAAAATATTTAGTAGTTTATAATTTATTTTTTCCAAATAATAATCACCCATTAAAGTTTATGTTTAAAAAAAAGATTTATTAGCTTTTTAGTTTAAGATGTTATAACAAGGCGGGATGAGTAGTCAGTGCTAGCGTTACCGAAGTAGCTGCCCGAGTAAAACACTCCGGCGCTTGACCCATAGCTATAGTGACCGCCACGAATGAACCAAGGACCGTAAGAGATAGCTAGGCTGGAGTTATCTGAATACCAACCATAACTTGATGTATTATATGTTTCCTTTATTCCATCTCCTAATTTGCTTCTTATTCTTTGACTCTGACTAGTTCCAAAACTATATTTATCATAATATTTTGTATCAGGATATGTATATGTTCCTGTATATGAAGTATAACTTCCTGAAGCATATATTATTCCTGTATATTCTGAATTTTGGCTTGTTGTATACCCACTCATCATTGTACTTCCATTATTTGATACTATATTTCCCATTACATAGTTATATGCTCCTCCACTCATATCATATACTCCATAGATATTTCCGGTGGTTGATGCTACTTTACTTAAATCTTTGGTACTACTTTTTGTATTTGTACCATATTCTAGTAAATATCCATCATAAGTATAATAGCCATAAATATTATACTGGGTTGTACTTGTTTGGTCCATATATGTTCCATTTATTGGAGTTTCTCCTCCAACATTTCCTCCACTTCTTCCTGTATAATAATTGCTACTATTATTTATATACACTTCTCTATTTACTCCATATTTTGAATGAGATAGGTATGCTACTGCTCCCCATTCCATATTCTTTATCATATGGGTATCTGTACTTATACTTAATCCATATTGATTTCCACTATCATTCATTTCCATTATATTGGTTGCAAATGAACTTATATTTTGATTTGTTAAACTACTTAAATCTGGTTTTGTTGTTATATTTGATATTGTTCCTGTTAGTTCAAACTTTCCTATCCAAAAACCTTCTAATTCTTCAGAACCAAAGGTAAAGGCTGGATGAGTGTAATATTTATTATTACAGGTACTATCTGTACATTCTTCATTATCTATCTTACAACTTTCACTTTTTGCTCCATCAGTTCCTGAGATTGTATCAGTACATTCTATTTCTCCAGTTGATGATGTTCCTTGTTCAAATACTATCTCTATTTCTTGTGGTTCTGATATGGCTGTTCTAGCTGTTCTATCTGTTCTATCTGCATTATAATTCCAGACTTTATATTTATATCTTGGTACCCATACTTGCATTGTAAGTATATCTTCCATTGGGATTTCTGTTCCTGGACTAGCATTTAAATATGTTGTTCTATTAGTGCTACTTACCGTCACACTATTGGCCCATATTTTATCGTCATAATCATACCATTGGTATTCTTTGTTTGTATTATTTTCATCGGCTTTTTTCCATACTTCTGCTGTTTCATCATAATATACTGGTATCATATTACTATCTAATTTTGGTGCATTTGCGCCACTCTCATCTAAAGGTTTGCCTGCTACTGTTACTTCTATTGTATTTACACTAGTAATACTATCACTAAATAAAGCATAAGAACTCTTAGTTATATTTATTCCAATAAATATAGCAACTAATATTATTCCCACACTAAATAAAGATATAAATACTTTATTTATTTCTTTTACATCTTTATTTAATTGTTTGTAAAGATACCCCCCCCCCAACTCTCTCATTTTTCGGGAGTTTATCATATTTTTAGACACCTTTGACAGAGGGTGTATAATAATGGAAAGGAAGTGGTATTATGCCAAGAAAATATGACAAAAATTTCAAAGCCATGATTGTTAATTTAATTGTCAATGAAAAACATTCTACTATCAAAACTGCTCAACAATTTGATATTCCTCTTAAAACTTTGGAAAAATGGATTACTGCTTATAATAAAGATAATAGATGTTTTGATTCTGATTATCAATCTCAAGCTCAAATTATCGCTGATCTAAAAAAGCAAATTTCTTCTTTAAAAAGAGACAATGACATTCTAAAAAAAACGATTACCTTATTGGCAAAAAAGGAATAAGCATGTACGAAAGTATTGATTCTTTATCTTCTACTTACTCTGTTTCTACTATTTGTTCTGCTTTAGATGTTAACCGCTCTTCTTATTTATATTGGCTTAATCATAGAAAGAAATCTTTAGAACTTAAAGCTGTATTTTATCAAGAAATTATTAGAATTTATGCTGATTCAGGTGGGATTTATGGTGCTCCTAAAATTCGGTTTTTATTAAATAAAAATGGCTTTTCTTGTTCTGTTTCTACTGTTTATAGGGCTATGGTTGTTCTTGGTATTAGAAGTATTGTTTCAAAACGTTTTCCTAAAAGACAGTCCAAACTTTCTGATAATGAAAGGGCTCTTATTGTCAACCGTACTAAAGATTTATTTGTTAATAGAATTAATCAAGTTTGGACTACCGATATTACTTACATTCATACTATTTATGAAGGCACTTTTTATCTTATTACTTTTATTGATCTTTTCTCTAAAAAAGTTGTTGCTTGGGGATTATTTAAAGATCAAAAAGCTGATAAAATAGTTGCCGTCCTTGATAAAGCTGTTAAATCTCGTAAACCTGGACCTGGGCTTATTTGTCACTCTGATAAGGGCTCTCAGTTGCGTTCAAAACTTTATCGGGATTATTTAAAAAAGCATAACTTTGTATTTAGTTATACTTCTTTACATCATTCTTGCGATGAAAATCCTGCTCAAGAATCATTTCATTCTCTTATTAAAAAAGAATTTCTTTATCAACAAAAAATATATACTTTTGAAGATGCTTATAGGGTGATTTTTGATTACATAGAAGGGTTTTATAACCCTATCAGAATTCATTCTTCTTTAGGGTATTTATCTCCAAATGACTTTGAAAATCAGTTATCTATGTGAAATACCCTCTCTATTTTCTGTCTAAAATATTGACAAAATCCCTTGGATGTTAGTATATTTTTGGGACAGTTTTCAGAGGGAGTTTCATTATTTTTTCTTTTATTTCTTTTCATACAACTGTCTTCCTTTCTTCTACTTTTACTTTCTTAGCCTATTATGTATTAATTATATAATTTATTACATAAAAAAACAAGTAATAGATTACTCATCTTTAACTAATTTTTTTAAAGCATTTTTAGCAGCTTCTTGTTCAGCTTCTTTTTTAGTATGACCTTTACCTGTTCCATATATTATATTATCAATCTTAACAGACATTTTAAATCTTTTATTGTGAGCAGGTCCTTTTTCTTCGATTAATTCATATTTTAATGATTTTTGAACATCTTGCACTACTTCTTGAAGTTCTGATTTATAATCACTAAATAAAATAATATCTTCATCTTTGATAAAAGGAACAATAATTTTTAAAGCAATATCTTTAGTTTTTTCATAACCTTGATCTAAATAAAGTGCCGCTATGAAAGCTTCAAAAGTATCGGCTAGAATAGCTTTTTTATGAGAACCACCATTTTGAAGTTCTCCTTTTCCTAATTTTATATATTTACTAAATTCTAACTCATTAGCATATTCGTATAAAGCATTTTCACAAACATAGCTAGCTCGTATTTTTGTCATCTTGCCTTCATCAAATTCATTTTTCTTATAAAGATAATCAGAGACTACTAAATCCACTATAGCATCTCCTAGAAACTCTAATTTTTCATAAGAATATTCTAAATTATGTTCATAAGCATAGGAAGTGTGAATAAAAGCTCTTTGATATAGATCAATATTTTTAGGTTTTATATTTAACTTCTTAAATAGTTCTTCCATTAGTCATCACCTATTTAACTATACCATAAATTTTTAAAAAATAGTACTATTTGGATTGATAAATGTCTAAAATAATAGTAAAATATTAGTTGGTGATAATTTTGAAAAACTTATTGATTTTTTTTATAAAATGTTATCAAAAAATACCTGGATCTTTTCATGATATGTGTAGACATGTTCCTACATGTTCTAATTATGCAATTGAAGCTATTGATAAATATGGTGCTTTTAGAGGTACAGGTTTAGCTATTAAAAGAATAATTTCTTGCAATCCATTTGGAAGTAAAGGATTTGATCCGGTTCCAGTATTAAAAAGGAGGACAAAATGAAAAAAAGTGTTTTATTTATAATTTGTGGTTTAATTATTACAACCTGTTTAACTGGTTGTTTTAAAAGAGATAGTATGGAAGATATAAATATTATTACTACTATATACCCTATTGAATATGTTACTAATAGATTATATGGTAACAATAGTAGTGTGGAAAGCATTTATCCTAGAAATGCTATTTCTTCTGATTATACAATTACTAGTAAGCAATTAAAAGATTATAGTAAATATGATTTATTTATTTATAATGGGGAAACTAGTGAAAGAGAATATGCTACTAAAATGTTAGATAATAATAATAATTTGAAAATTATAGATGCTTCATATGGATTAGAAGCAACTTATTCAGATTCTGATATTTGGCTTAATCCTTCGAATATTTTGATGATTGGTCAAAATATCAAATCAGCATTAGAAGATTATATTCTTAACACTTATTTAATTGAAGATATAGATGAGAATTATACTTTGTTAAAAGTTGATATTACAGAGCTTGAAACAGAATTTAAAAAGGCTGCTGATAATTCAATAAATAATACTATAGTTGTAGCAGATGAATCCCTTAACTTTTTGGAAAAATATGGTTTTGAAGTTATTAATTTAACTGATAATGGTAAAGAAAAAGAAAGTAATATTGAAGAAGCTAGAAACTTATTAGCTGAGGGAGAAATAGATTATATATTTGTTATGGAACATGCTGATGAATATGATATTACTAAAGAATTAGAAGAATCTTATGGTGTAGATATTTTAACTTTTAGAACTATTGATACTATCACAGAAGAAGATGTGGAGAATAATGATGATTATTTATCTATTATGCATAGTAATATAGATTTATTAAAACAAGAAACTTATAAGTAATATTTTTAAAAATATATAAGCCCTAAAAAATTAGAGCTTATTTTTTTTATTTAATAATAAAAGATAGCAAAAGCTATCTTATAAAAGTTCTATTTCTTCTTCCTCTTCTTCATCAGTTAAATCTACTTTAATATCTTTTCCTTTTTTAGGAGAAATTACATTAATATTTACAGGTTTTGGAGGGGTTATTTTAATATCTTTTTTAACTATATCTTCTACTTCTTCATCCATTTCTATATATTTATCGGGATTATAGTCTATTTTATCTTTAGAATTATTTTCTTTAGAATCTTCAATTTGTTCCATTTCAATCATTTCAATTTCATCATTGTTAGAAATAGGATTTAAATCAGGTTTAGGCTTAGGTTTTTCAGTTACTGGGGATTCGATAATTTCCATTTCTGGAGTATCATTGTTTAGTTTGTTATCTTCTATATCTTCTTTGTTTGAGTCTATATTCTCTTCTTTAGGTTTTTCAGTTAGCTCTACAGGTGAAACTTCTTTTAACTCTTGAGTTTCTTCTTGATTATCAATCTTTATGTTTGGTATTTCAGTATTTGCTTTAATGGTTTCTTCTGGTTTTATAATTTGTTCCTCAGATAAATTAATTGCTATATTTGGCAATGATTCAGGTATTATAGCAGAAGTACTATTTTCTTTAGTGTTTTCTTCATTAACTACATTATCTATATTATTTGGTACTTGTTCTGATATACTATTATTAATAGTATTTTCTAAAAGCTGACTAGATTTTTGTTTTGATTTTTTAATTAAAATACCACAAACGATTAATAATATTATTCCAATTGCTAATAGCACTGAACCGTAAATTAATAATTTTTCAAAACTTTTACTAACAACATTTAATATTAAACCATCTAAGAATCCTTCACTTGTTAACATCATATTTAAAAATTTCACCTCCATAAAACCTCCGATTAAAAGGAGTGCTCCTACTATTATTATAGGTATTGATATGTTTTTTAATGCCTTTAATTTACTCCATAAACATACTCCAATTAAAATTGTTATTAAAGCTAAGATAAGTAATAATCCTAAAAGTGCTTCACTTGAAAAGATAATTACTGATAAAAGTCTAATACTATAAACATCATATCCCATATTATTTAATTGATAAATGCTTGGGATAGTAGAATTTACTTTATTGGCTAAGGAAAGTAGATAAGTATTTAGAACTTTACTTTGATTGTTGGTAAGTTCTATATTATTGTCTACTATTTCTTCATAAATTATTGCTGTTACTTTTTCAGTTGGAAACATTGGTCTTTGTTCATTAAATAGAACGTAATCTAAGTAATCTGATATATAAGAAGATAAAACTTGATCCATTTCTTCACTGTTTAAAGCTTCATTTGTAATATCTTTAGAAATTCCTATTTGTAATAGTTCTTCTTGGATCTCTGTCCGTAAAGTTTTATTTGTTCCTTCTTCTTCATTAAATACTTCTTCTGATTTACTGTCAAGTATTTCTGTTGCTTCTATGTATGAATTTACACTTTGTTCACTTAATAAATCTCTAGTAAGTAATACTGTCATCAATATAGATAAAACAAAGCCAAATAAAATCACTAGTATCACTGCAAAGAACTTTCTGAAAAATTTCACTGCTTTCATATTAGCCTCCCCTATGATACTTTGATTTTATCATAATTTTTAAAATTTGTATATAAAGTATATAAATTTTTTACTTAGGATAGTAAACCTGTTCACCTTCTTCTAAATAGATATAGTAATAATCTGCTTTAGGACTGGTAAAGCTATTATAGTTTTCTAAGATGTTATCATCTTTATTTGGTGAATTGTCAGAACTTGATTCTGAATTTGAACTGGTTTCATCTGTGGTTTGATCTGTATTGGTTGTTTCTTCGATAGTTGTTTCGTTATTATCTTCTGTCTCTTCAGAGGTAGTGCTGTCACTTTCTGTTTCTACTAAATATCTAGTTACAACACTTGATAAATAAGCTACCCATTTGTTAGAGGCTATTTTATACCAAGTATAACCATTACTTGTTTTAGTATCTAAGATATTATAATAACCGAAATCTATATATCCTAAAACATTAGCTTTTAAAGATGGTGAGGTTCGGCAATTTAAGTATTTCCCAGTAATTCTTATTTGACTTTTATTTTGGTTTCTACTAGTAGGACTCCCTACTACTTTTTTTACTTTTGAGGTAGAACCAGATGATACTTCTTGATCTTCAAATAAGAAACAGTAGTCTAAGGGGTTTTTAGCATATTTGCTTCGGTCTTGATATTTATAACTGTATGATGAAGGACATACCCAATATTCAAAATGAAGATGAACTGCGGTTACGTAACCTGTTGCTCCCATATAACCTAAAATTTCTCCACGACTTACTTGCTGATTTTGTTTTACTAGAGCTCTATTTTTTAAATGAAGATATCTATTTATAATAGTGTTTTTTCCATCAGTATATTTTAAAACAACATAATTTCCTAAATTAGAATCATATCCTTCATAGACTATTTGCCCATCATGGGCTGCATATACTGGTTCTCCTTGATATTTATTCCAACCTAAGTCTACTCCATAGTGATACGTACTTACTCCGCTTATAGGATCTTGACGCATACCAAAATCATCTGTAACTCCGATAAATTTCAGGGGTAATTTACTATACATTTAATGACCTCCTTATCATAATATATGAAAAAAGAAAAAAAGAACTTAATTTTATTTAATCAAGTTCTTTTGTTACATTTTCATCTTTGGAAGTAGTTACAGTTTTTTTATTTTTTTCTGTTTCATCAGGAACTTTTATACTGACAGAAAATATTTTCTTACTTTTATCTATTACATCATTTCCTTCTTCATCAGTTTTCAAATCATAGAAATTTAAACGTAATTTATCATCATTTTTAGGTTGTTCAAAAACCATTGAACCTTTTTTGATTCCTCCGATTACTAAATCACCAGAATAAAGAGCAGTATCAACATTTATTGAAGTAAATATTCTAGTTTCTTCTTCTCCAGTGCTATTAGACATAGTCCAGTTTTCATAGCTATATCTTATTTTATGATCAGTAGTATTCTCGATATAGACTGTTACTATTAAAAATTCATTTCCTTCATCTGGAGATTTATAATTATTGCCTTGTGAAGTTTCGACACTTAAGACTTTATAATTAACACCATCATAAGTTATTAAATCTCCCATGGAAAATAGTTTATCAGTAGTAGCTTTTTCTCCCACCACTATGGTGTTTTCATAGTTAGTAAAATGTCTATATCCTAATACTGAGAATAATCCTATTCCTCCGATTAGAATAATAATGGCTACAGCTAGAGAGGTTTTCTTTAAAAGTGATTTATGAGAGGTAAACCAGGTTTTATCAAAAGATATTTTTTTAGCTATAGCTTTAAAACTTTTAGAAATTATATTTTTAAATTTAGAGCCAATCTTTAAAATTATATTTTTAATAATTTTTAGAAATGCTAATAATTTGCTTTTAAACCATTTGATAAATTTTACAATATTGTTTTTAATAAATTTTAGAAAAGTTACTAGTTTGTTTTTGAAATTTATTAAAATTTTTATTATTTTTTTATCTGAGAATTTAGTTGTTGATTTTTCTTTTTTAGATTTTGGTGTTTTTTTGGATTTAGGTTGTAAAACTTTTTTGGTTTTTTTATTAATTTTATTTTTATCTTTAGTCTTTTTATCACTTTCAATTTTAGGAACTTTTTTAATAATTGTTAATTTAGATTTTAATTTATTTGGTTTTATTTTGGCTTGTTTTTTTTCTTTTTTTGATTGATTATTTTTTGATTTTTCGGGAATTATTTTTTTAGGTTTCTTAACTATACCTGTTATAGTTTTTTTTCTATTATTTTCTTTTTTAGATTTAGTTTCAGGTAATTTATCAATATTATTATTTGATGACTTGATATTTTCTATTTTGGAAATATTTTCAGTTGTTAAATCTTTTTTTAGTTCAGGTTTAGGTTTAGGGACATTGTTTTTTTTCTGATTATTATTAGAAGAAGTTTTAATAATCTTACATTTTGATACATCTGCCCCGCAATATTTACATATTTTTGCTTTATTAACTACATGTTTTTTGCACTTCTTACATACTTTCATGTTAACATCCCTTCCTTTAATTGTCCTTTTTCCCATTAGATAGCAAGATTATACCATAAAAATGTGATTTATACAATAAATAATATGAATAATTTAGATAAAAAATGTGATTTTAAAAAAACTAGTATTGCTTAGTAATACCAGTTTTAATAGATTAAGACTAAAGTTCCTATCGAAACACTGTTAAATAATTGTCTAGCTTTGTTATATGGCATATTAACACAGCCATGGGAACCTTTAGTTTCATAGACATCACCACCAAACTCACTAAGCCAGGTGGCATCATGAAGCCCAGATTGAGATGCATAATCAAAAAGCATCCAATAATCTACCCAACATCTATAATCTGCTCCCACTAGGTAGGTGCCTGCTACTTTATCACTGATTCGGAATTTACCAGTTAAAGTATCCCATACTCCTTTTCTACCACTTACAATATCTGTTGATAGGGATAACTTTCCATTTTTATAATACCACAATTTTTGTTCTTTTATTGATATAAAAATATAATTATCTTCGTCAATATCACTTTGGTCTCCGACTTGGATAAATCTTTCAACTGCTGTGAAGTTTCCTGATGAATCAGAAATATTATAAGTTAATTTATAGACACCGGCCTTTTTGGTATTTACAGTTCCGCTTACGTAAACTTTACTTGTCAAATCTCCTTCGTAATTGTCATAGGCTGTAAAACCAGGTTCTTTATAAGTACCATTTAATTTTATAACTATACGACTTTTGCCTTTTAAAGTAATGGTTGGCTTCTTATTGTCAACTACTTTTACTACTCTTATTTTAGTAATTTTATTAGATGATGAATCTGTTACTGTATAGTAAAGTTTATAAGTTCCTAGTTTTTTAGTATTGACAGTTCCTGTTCTTTTAACTTTATCTGTTAAATTGCCATCATAATTATCTGTAGCAACATATCCTGGTTCTTTATAAGCTTTTCCATAGCTTATTTTGTAAGGGGCTGAACCTTTTAATTTTAAAGTTGGCTTTTCACCATCTCTTACTTTGACAAGACGGGTTATTTCTTGTTTTTTATAGCCTTTAGTATTAGTGATAATATAAGTTAAAGTATAATCTCCTACTTTGGTTGTATCTACTTTTCCTTCTACTTTAACATTGGATGAAACATCGGTTGCTCCTAGAAGGGCTACTACGCCAGGATCTTCATACTTTTCATTTAAAGAGATTGTCATTTCTTTGTTACCCTTTAAAGATATTTCTGGCTCTACTAGATAAGAATATGAAAAATAGCCAATAAAGCATAGTATTGAAGCTATAAATACAATCAATAAACAAATTTTTTCTAATTTACTAAATCTTTTATTTTTCATATTATCACTCTATCAACAGTATAACATTAAAATTTGAAAAGCTAAAGTGTTGTTTAGTTGTTGACGAAAAGTTGACAGTTATTATTACTCTTTGCGTTTCCTATACGCAAATTGTATTATTTTTTCTTATTTTCATTGAGAAAATATAAATATTGATGTATTCTTATATTAAGAAATGGTTATTTTGTCTATTTTTGGCTAAAGTTATAATTAAATTATTATGTTAAAGAACTCGCTAGTACAGGAGTTTTTTAGATATATAAAGAAAGGAGTATAAGATATGGAAAAAGAACAAAAGAAAAAAAAGTTACCTATATGGGCTATTATTTTAATAGTGATAGCTGTAATATTTATTTTAGGGTCACTAGTAGGAGGTGATGATGAAACTTCTACTACAAATGATGATGCAAACAAGTCATCAAATGATGTAACAGATGTTGAAACCAGTTCTGATAATGATTTAGTGCTTGAAGATGGATATACAGCTAAATTAGATGAATATGGGGTCACTTATAATGTAGAAGGTTATGTTACTAATAATAGTGATAAAGACTATACCTACGTTCAAATTGAATTTACAGCATATGACAGTGAAGGAAATACTCTTGGAACGTGTCTAGATAATAATTCTGGACTTGAAAAAGGTGGCCGTTGGAAATTTAATGCATCTTGTATTGAAAATGTTGACAGTATCAAAAGCGTTAAATTAAAAGAGTTATCTGGATATTAAAATATTACAAAAAAAACCTGAATTTTCAGGTTTTTTTATTTTTATAATGGCGGAGTAGGAGGGATTTGAACCCTCGCGCCAGTTACCCGACCTACACCCTTAGCAGGGGCGCCTCTTCAGCCTCTTGAGTACTACTCCGAAAAGCATTATTAACAATGCATTTTTATTATAAATTATATATTGAAATATTTCAAGACTATTTTTCTATTTTTGTAAATAATATGCTTCGATTATATTGTTTATAAGCATGATTACAGTAAGTGGTCCTACTCCTCCAGGTACTGGTGTAATATATTTACATTTTGGTAACAACTCATTAAAATTACAATCACCATATAATTTGTTTTGATAACGATTTATGCCAACGTCAATTACAATGGCATCATCTTTGACATAATCTTTTGTTATTAATTCTTTTTGTCCTACAGCAACAATTAATGCATCAGCTTTTTTAGTTTTTTCTGGTAAGTTTTTAGTTTTAGAATGGCAAACTGTTACAGTACAATTTTTATTTAAAAGAAGGGCTATTAAAGGTAGACCTACTAATTTACTACGTCCTACTATAGTGACATTTAAACCTTGAAGATCAATATTTAAATATTCTAGCATTTTTATAATTCCTAAAGCTGTACAAGGTACTAAAGCTTTATTACCTGTAAATAGTTTACCCATGTTTTGACTTGTTAAACCATCAACATCTTTTAATGGTGAAATTTTTTCTATTATCTTAGTTTCATCTATTTCTGGTGGTAAAGGCAATTGGACTAAAATACCTGTTACTGTTTTATCATTATTTAAATTATCTATTTCTTGGATTAAGTCTTGCTCTGTTATTTCTAAAAACTTTTTATGTTCACATAAAATACCTAACTCTTCACATAATTTTTTCTTATTTTTTATATAAATATTGCTAGCCGGATCATCTCCAACTTGAATTACTACTAGTTTTAAAGACTCTGATATTTTGTTTATCTTATCTTGAAGTTCTTGTTTTAAAGCTTCTCTTATCTCTTTACCATTAATTATTTTATTCATCATTAATCAGTCCTTTCTTAGTAGAAAAATAAAAGTAAAAGTATTATGATTAGAGTTATAATAACTGATATTAATAATATTTTAAATATAGTTTTTAGATTTTTATCAGTTGTAGTTTTTGGTTTTTCTTTATCTATAGGTTTTAAATCTTTTGAATTTTCTTGAGGGGTTGGTTTAGCAATATTTTCTGGTTTCTTTTCTTTTTTAGGTTTATTTAATTCTTTTTCTAAAGTATCAATTATATCTTTTAGTTCTTTAGTATTAGCTTCTTGCTTTTGTTTTTCTAGAAGTTTTCTTTTTTCTTCTGCTTCGTTTATTTCTTTTTGTTTTACACTTTTTAAATCATCTAAAATATTAAAGAATTTTTCTTTTATTTCGTTAGGGTATCTATTTATTCCTCTTATTTTAGATAATATGTTTATCATTTGATCAATATTATAATTTTTAGTAGTTAGTTCTTCAATTATTTTATAGGTTGATTTTTGAGGATTAAAATTTGCTTGAATTCGCTTTAATTCTTTTTTTATAGTATCTAAGTTTTTCACATTTTTCACCTCTTTTATAAGTATACCATTTATATTAATAAAATCAAATATATAATGTTAATAAAAGAAACAATACGTGAATTTTCATTTGGAATTCCGTTTTTAAGTAAAAAACTGAAATAAGTCTG
>URXR01000017.1 GCA_900551925.1 uncultured Mycoplasmatota bacterium
TGATTTCAAACGAACTGAAAAACTATCAGTAACATTGAATAATGTTGATACTGAATTAGAAGAAAACAGAGAAAAAATTAAAATACTAACTGAAAACAATGAGGCATTATCTCTTAAAGTAGATACTCTATCTAAAAACATTGATAATAAAAATAAAGAGATTAAAGAATTGAAAAAAGATAATAAACATCTTGAAGAACTAGTAAATCATTTTAAAGATTTATTTGATAGATTAATCAACTTTATCAAACATAAAATACTTGGAAAAGACAGAGAACGTGAAGATTACTGGGAATTTTCAAAAGACTTATACGAGCATGGAATATTTAGTGAAAAAACCATTACCGACATAAAAGAAGATTATAACTGGAGCAAAGAATATGATAAAAACAAAGATCATGATGACTTTGATTTAGAAATATAATGTTTCTAAATCTTTTTATATGAAAAAAAGTTATCATAATTGACAACCTTTATGGTACTACTAACTAATTTTTTTGGCCTTTATACTTTTAAAATTGCTTATTTTGGTAGTAATAAATTCAAGAAATTGCTCTAGCAAAGCATAAACAATTAAAGGCCAAAAAATCACAAAAATTATGGCATCTACACATTTCGGAAAAGCACTATAATTAAGTTCTAATATTTCTGTACTAAAGCCAAAATTAGAGTCAATATAAAGAACTTTTACCGAAAAAATAAAAACTAATAGTCCACCAATAATGGAAACAGTTTTTATTATGCGTTCTCTTAACATAGCCACTCCTTTCTAAAAAATTATAGATAAGGATTATTTCTTTGGGTTTAACTCAATGGAGTATTGTTTTAAAAAACCGTACCATATTAATAGTGAATGTGTGGTGATGATACGGTGAATTTAAAACAAATATTTGGTAAAAATGTCAGGTACTATCGTTTTGAAAAAAACATGACACAAGAGAAATTTGCTGAACGTGTTGATTTGAATGCGTCGTATGTTAGTGAACTTGAAAATGGAAAATATGGACCAACCTTTGAAAAAGTAGAAGAAATTGCAAAGGCACTTAATGTTACACCATATATATTATTTCAAGAAACAAAAAACACCCACAAAAAATTACCTAGTAGAGTTGATATGAAGTAACGTCATGTTGCTTTTTATTATGCTTATCTATAATCATTTATCATTATAACACATTCTTTAAAATATTAGTGATTAAAATTGCAAAAAGCAAGATTTTCACTATTAAATGAGAGAATTTGTTTAGGTGATACTCAATGAACTATTATAGGAGAATGAAAGATTTAAGAGAAGATAATGATTTAACACAACAAGATATTGCAAACTATTTAAAAGTTACTCGTGGAACTTATTCTATGTATGAATGTGGCTCTAATATCATACCATTACATTTACTTGATAAATTGTCATTAAAATATCAAGTAAGTATTGATTATCTTGTAGGTCTTTCTAATGAAAAAAATGATAAAAATATAAAAGAAATGAATTTTGATGTAATGTGTCAAAGACTAAAGGAAGAAAGAGATAAAAATTATCTCTCACAACAAAACGTATCTAAATCTATTGGTATTACACAATCTCATTATGCTACATACGAAAACGGACACAATACTATACCAATAACACGATTAATAAAATTATCTAAATTATATAATGTTTCTCTAGATTATTTAATGGGTAAATGTAGTTAAATACAGTTACTCATTTTTCATTTAAAAACAAAAAAGACCAACTAACTAAAGTTGATCTGCTCGATAAATTGTAATTTGTATTACTTATTAATACTTTTAATATATATATTAAAAGCTTTTAATAAAGCTATAGAAATTAAAATTGCCCCAACAATATCAGTAAACCAATGTACCCCAGAAATAAATCTTCCTATAACAATTACTAATATTGATAATATAGAAATAATATTTTCGGCTTTAAAAAAGTTCCTATTTTTAAATAAATATTTATTAATAATTAAAGAACTACCACAAATACATACTGATAACAATGTGTGTGAAGATGGATAAGAAGCTTCTAAAATTCCATCCATTAATGTTGGTCTATAATTAATTATACATGTTTCAAAAAAGATATATAATCCAATTACTATAATATAATATACGCCTAATCCTAATATTTCTTTGTCAACTTTTAATATGTTTCTTCGTTTAATCATTTGAATAAAACCAATCATTGCATATATAAAAGCAATAAATAATGGTACAAATCCCCACCAATCTGTTATATCGTACCATAGCATATTTACTCCAGTTAAATTAAACATAAAATTATTAATTGTAGCAAAACCAACTAAAGAATCATTTGGACCAATTTCTTGTACATCTATATATTTTACTAATAATGTATAAATAATAGCAACAGCAAATAATCCTCCACATAACAAAATTTCTTTTCTTCTTTTTTCCATAATAAACTCCTTTCATATAAATTTTACATTTTCAGTTTATTATGACTATAAGAAATATTCAAGAAACTTGCTTTCACACATTCGGTTTTTTTCGACACTTTTTTTCACATTGATTTTTTACTTTTTTTCATTAGTAAATAACAGAAATGATTTAAATACAAATAATATAAAAATCAAACTACAAGCATAAGGTTCTTTTGTCATTATAAAAAAAAGTATTAATGCTAAATGAATTAATAGTGAAATAATATTAAGATTTTTTTGTATTTTTTCTTTTCCTAATAAATTCAATATTATTTCAACAATACCTATTATAAACAATATTATATAACTAACTAGATATGTAATTTTTATGTAATTAAATAAATCATTTTTAGCAAATAAAGAAACCGAATATATATAATTATTAACCGTAGATTCATATAATGGAAGAATAATCATAAATAACGATAATATATCAAATGCACTAAATATAAAACCATTATTCTTTTTTAATCTTTGTTGTTTATCCTGTTCAGCAATATCTAATATTTCTTCACTTGATAATAAATTATCAATAGAAATACTAAATAATTTTGACATATACTTTAACGAATCAATACTGGGATATCCTTTTCCACTTTCCCATTTAGAAACTGCTGTTCTTGATACAAATAATTTTTCTGCAAATTGTTCTTGAGTTAAATTATTATCTGTTCTTATTTTTTTTATTTTTTCACAAAATCCCATATAATCACTCTTTCATATAAATTACTATTTATCTAACTATTATTTCCTATTTTCTTATTTTCAAATAATAAAAGTACACTAAATATTATTTCTATTACTATCATCATCATTGCAAGAATATAACTTGCAAAATTCAAACCAACTATTAGAGATAATATTGGAATAATTATTGACAATGCCATATATGATTTTGAATTATATAACCAACCATAAGGTAATAAATGAGCTCCAAAAATCATAGCAATAACCATTAACATTTTATCTGGCAATGTAGGATAAACCCACATTGCTATTAAAAGATATATCATTTGATTTGCAGAAAATAATATACCTAAATTATTTAATGGATTACTTTTATCTTGAAATTGTATTTTCAATATTTTGGATATTAAAAACGATATTGGCAATAATGGTGCTATACAACAAAATGTTAATAGATTTTTTGTTAATATAGGAAAACTTGTTAATTGTACCATTAAAACCATAGTCCATATTACTATTGACGCAAGAATAAAATGGATACCTTTCTTTTGTTTTTTTATGCAATCTTTTTTTAATTGTTCTAAATTCATTTTCTAATCCTCTCTACAAATTACTGTTTATCTTTTTTAATTAAAGATCCTATTCCTAAACCAACACATAAACCTATACTTATTCCAAAACATATACATATAGGGATATTATCGGCGAACACTCCTATAATCACTCCTAATGATGTTCCAATGCACATTCCAATTGACATTCCTTCTAACATATATGTTTTTGTTTCATCTTTAATATCTTGTTTGTTGACTTTTTTGTTTTTCATGATTTTTTCTCACTTTCAAATTGTAATTTATTACACTAATTATATCAATATTTATTTTTTTGTTAAACCATTTCGTGTTAGTTCATATAAATTGTCTATTACTTCATTAATGTATTTTCGATCATGAGATACACTTATAATTGTTCCATTATATTCACTTAATACTTTTCTAATAATTGGATTAGATAAGGGACTAACATTTCTTGTAGGTTCATCAAGTATTAAAACGTTGCATTTTTCTAATACTAACTTAACAAGAAATAACTTTGCTTTTGTTCCGTTACTTAAATCTTTTATTTTACTAACCATTTCTTCTTTCGTAAATTTCATATTACCTAAAAGGATTCTTGCTTTTGTAATTTCCTCTTTATTCCCATATGGTGAAAGAAAATCTAATACATATTCATAACTATTTAGAATATCATCATATGTTTGGGGCATATATCCTACTTTAATATCAGTCCTATTTTCTAATTCATTATAAATTATTTTTATTAATGTCGATTTTCCTACACCATTTTTTCCAATAATACATAGATGTACATTTCCTATTACTTCCAATTTTATATTTTTAGATAAAGTTTTATCATGTACTTTTAACTCATCTATATTTAGAGTAATTATTTTTTTGGTTTTTGGGACCTCAATATTTTCAAAGAAAAAATTAATGCTTTCTTCCACATCAGGAAATTTAGTCAATTCAGTATTATCCATTTTTCTTTCTTGCGACTTTAAAGAATGCATTTTCTTTTTTAAAAGTTTAGCACCATGTGGGTCACTTCTTGAAATTGTATTTTGCTGATATTCAACTTTTTGCATTATTCTTTGCAGTTTTTCATGTTGCTTGGTAAATTCTCTTTTTTCAGTTCTTGCGACTTGTGTTTGCTTTTCTATTTTTCTAATTCTTTGCTCAACATATGTATCGTAATCAATTTTTAATAATGTGTGTCTACATTCAGTTTTCTTTTTTATTTGCTCTAAATGAAGAATCATATTAGCTGTATTAGATAATAGTGTTTCATCATGAGAAACATACATAATTGGTTTACTTGTACTATTAATAAATTTTTCTAACCACTCTAATGTTTCGATATCTAAATCGTTAGTAGGTTCATCTAAAAATAAAATATCATATTCATTTAATAATAATTTTAAGATACTAATTTTTACTTTTTCACCACCAGATAATGTATTTATTGTTTGCTCTAATATTTCATCACTTAAATTAATTGAATCTAAATATTTATAAAAATTATTAATTTTATTATAATAGTCTCTTTCATCTATAAATAAAAAATTATAAACTTTTTTATTTAAATCTTCTTCATTTATAGATTGCTCTAAATAACCTATCCTACTGCCTTTAAAATTAATATTTCCACTTAATTCTACATATTTACATATTCCTAGAATAGATTTTAATAAAGTTGATTTTCCATTTCCTTCTTCACCTATAATTGCCAATTTATCATTATTATTTAATACTAAGTTTAAATTTTTAATTAAATATCTACCATTAATAGATATACTTAAATCTTTTATTTCTAACATATTATGCCTCCTTTTTGTTCGGCATAATCAAAGTTTATGCCTGACTCATATCATTAATATTCTCATGTTATCACCTCTCTAAAAATTACTATTTGTTGTTTAGATAATTATATCATTTTTCTTGCATAAAAACTATTCCCAAATAGTAACAAAAGTATTATAATGTATGTAGTGATTGATTCATATATCAATTACCTTTGGTAAAAGTTGTAGATAACTTCCTCAACGGCACCAGATTGATTGATGCTCGAACTTTTTAAATTTCGAGTTTTTAATTGCATTTATTTTTTATTTTGGCATATAATAATATAAAAAGCTTGACGTACGTAAAAAAGTACGTTATAATGTAAGTGAGGTGATATATATGAATACTATAAACATAACTAATGCTAGACAAAATTTATTTCAATTAGTTTCTGATGTAAACAAAGGATTTAATCCCATCAACATAATCAACAATAAAGGTGAAAATGCAATATTATTGTCGGAAAGTGATTGGCGAGATATAGAAGAAACTATTTATTTAAATTCTATACCTGGCTTTGTGGAATCTATTAATGAGGCTAGAAAAGAAGATAAAAATAATTGCAGTGTTTATAAAAAAGGTGAAGAATGGTAGAATATAAAATAATATTTTCTAAATTAGCTGATAAAGATAAAAAATTACTAAAACAAGCTGGCCTTGAAAATAAAGCAAAGGAATTACTAGATTTAATAGCAATAAACCCCTATCAAACACCGCCAACATATGAAAAATTAAAAGGAAACTTAAATGGCCTTTGTTCTAGAAGAATAAGTTATCAACATAGATTAGTGTATGAGATAGATGAAAGTAAAAAAGAAATATTTATTTTAAGAATGTGGACTCATTATGATAAATTATAATATATTTTCAGAAATTAACCTTGATAAAAATTTCCAAACGTGTACCACTATGGCACCATTGGGAAATCTGTTCGAACTTTTATAGTTCGTTTTTTTGTATATGTAGTATAATGGTAATTAGTGAATATGATTATAAATGAATTATGAGACTTAGACTGATTTAGAAAAATTATAAAATATAAATTTATTAATTATATTAAGTAATTGCAAATTATAAGTTTGAAAATGTTAAATATATATATGAAGTGGTAAGATGAAAAAGCATATCAGAATAATTATTGATATTGTGATGTTTGTTTTACTTATTATTTTGATGGGATATCATATAACAAATAATAAGATTCATGAAATACTTGGAATTATTACTTTTGTTTTATTTATAATTCATCATATTTTAAATATAAGATGGTATAAGAATTTATTTAAAGGAAAGTATAATTTTCAAAGAACTTTTTCTTTAATTGTTGATGGGTTATTGTTTTTGGCAATGATCGGAATAATGATTAGTTCTGTTATGATTTCTTCTACAGTATTTGATTTTTTAAATTTAAAAACTTCTACTTTTGGAAGAAAATTACATTTAGTAGCTACTGCTTGGGCTTTTGTTTTAATAGCTATTCATTTAGGACTTCATTTAAATGTTTTAGTTTATAAACTTAAGAAAAAACTTAAAACTAGTAGTTTTGAATATGTTGTTTATTTATTATTAATACTTGTTATGTTATATGGTCTTTATTCTTTTATTACCAATAGATTGTGGGAAGATATGTTTTTGATAACAGAATTTAAGTTTTTTGATTATGATGAGCATCCTCTTGTTTTTTATAGTGAGTATTTAGCTATTTCTATATTCTTGATGGCAGTTATATATTTTACTTGTTCTTTGGTTAGAAAACATAAGAAAAAATAAGTTTTAGAGATTGTTGTATTATTGTTTTTAAATAATATTTATGTTATGATTGGTTTGTAAGATAATAGTTTTAGAAAGGATTTTATTATGATTTATCCTAAGTTTATTAAAGATGGTAGCATGATAGGAGTAGTAGCACCTTCTGATGGAATTGTTAAAACTTCTGATATTGAAAAGTTAGATAAAGCAGTGGATAATTTATCTAAATTAGGTTTTTCAGTTGTAGAGGCTCCAAGTGTTAGAAAAAGTATTATGGGTAGAAGTGCTTCTCCTAGAGTTAGAGCTAAAGAGTTAGAAGATATGTTTAAAAATAAAGAAGTTTCCACTGTTATTTGTGGGACTGGAGGCAATTTCTTACTTGAAATGTTACCTTATTTAGATTATGAAGTAATTAGAAATAATCCTAAATGGTTTCAAGGATATTCTGATCCAACATGGCTTATTTATACAATTACTACTAATTTAGATATAGCTACTATTTATAGTAATAATTTTAAAGCATTTAGTATGGAAAAGTTTCCTTTAGCAGTTTCTAATAATTTGGAAATTTTAAAGGGAAATTTAATTACTCAAGAAAGTTTTGCTAAATGTGAGGATAGGGAAAGTAATGAATTAAATGATGTTTATTATGATATAATTACTGGAGAGGATGAACTATTCTTAAAGGGGAGAATGCTGGGAGGATGCTTGGATGTAATAAATGAACTATTTGGTACTAGATTTGATAAGACAAAAGAGTTTATTAATAAATATAAAGATGATGGCATTATATGGTATTTAGAAAACTGTATGCTTACAATGGAAGATATGATAAGAGTTTTATGGAGACTTAAAGATAATGGATATTTTAAATATACTAAAGGAATTATTTTTGGTAGAAGTTTAACAGAAGAAAGTTATTTTAAAGTATCTTTTAAAGATACAGTTTTAGAAGTTTTAAAAGATTTAAATGTTCCAATAGTTATTAATGCTGATATTGGACATGTAGCTCCTAGAGTTACTATTATTAATGGTGCAATTGGTAAGATAAAAGTATCTCGAGGTAAAGCTTTAATAGATTTTGAATTAAAATAAGAGGAGGAATGAAAAAATGAAAGAATTAAAATTAAAAAAATGTATGAAATGTGGGGCTTTAGTAAAAGTACTTGAAGATTGTACTTGTGAAGGATGTGGGATTGTTTGCTGTAATGAGCCTATGGAATTAGTTAAGGCAAATAGTACTGATGCTGCAGTAGAAAAACATGTACCAGAGTTTGAGATTAGAGATGATAAGGTTTATATTACTGTTAATCATGTTATGGAAGAAGAACATTATATTGAATGGATTTTAGTTCAAACTGAAAAAGAAGATAGAGAAGTAGTATTAAAGCCAGGGGATACTCCAGAAATGGTTGTACCTTATAAAAGGGGCATGTTGATTTATTCATATTGTAATAAACATGGATTATGGAAAAAGGAAGTAGATTAATGAAAGATATTGAGATTTTAAATGATATTTCTTATGGTATGTATTTAGTTACTACTAGTTATAATGATAAAAGAATAGGATGTATTATTAATACTTTATCACAAGTAACTTCTAGTAGTATGATAGTTTCGATTAATTTGAATGTTGATAATTACACAAATTTAGCTATTAAAAATACCAAAAAATTTGCAGTTTCTATTTTAAGTTCTGATGTTAGTCAAGATTTAATAGGAGTTTTTGGATATAGTTCTTCAAAGGATAATGATAAATTTAAAGATATTAATTTTATTTTAGAAGATGATATACCTGTAGTAACTAAAGGTATGTGTGGTTATTTGATTTGTGAAGTACTTAATATTGTTAATTGTGATACTCATGATATTGTAATAGCAAAAGTAACTAAAATGAAAAAACTAGATTTAAATAAACCTATGACATATAAGTATTATAGAGAAGTATTAAAAGGAGTAAGTCCTTTGAAAGCTCCGACTTATCAAGAAGAAAATAGTAATAATAGTAAAAGTAAGAAATATAAATGTAAGATCTGTGGTTATGTTTATGATGAAGAAAAAGAAAAGGTAAAATTTGAAGATTTACCTGATGATTATAAATGTCCAATTTGTGGAGCTAAAAAGAGTGATTTTTATGAAATTTAATATGGTTTAGACCATATTTTTTGTGTTATATAGAGAATTTTTTATAAAAGTGTCAAGTATTTAAAAAGAAATATTGTAAAATAAAGAAAAATTATATATAATAATAGTGTATAGTAGAAAATAGGTAAAGAAAGTAGGAATGGATATGAATAATAATATACCAAATAATTTTAATAACGGTGGAGGAGTAAATGGTGCTCCTAACAATAATATTCCTAATCCAGTGGTAGATAATGCTAATAAGCAAATGATGTCAGGGCAAGGTGGAACTGTCAATAATGTTCCTAATGCTATTCAAGGACAAAATGTTATAGGAAATAATCCAGGTGTGATGCGGGGACAACCTAATGTGACAGAACAAAAAGGGGTAATGCAAGGACAAAACAATAGTGTTAATCAACCTCAAAATCAAACTGTTGTACCAGGACAAGTAAATTCAGGAATTAATGCTTATACTATGCAATATGAAAATCAAGCAAATACTGGGAATAATAGCCCTGCTGGAGTTAGCGTTCAAGGTAATAATGGTAATGTGAATTCTCAAGTTAATATTCCTAATAGTCAAAATGTGAATAATATGAATCTTGGGCGAAATGGAGTTAATGTTCCAAATAGTATTGGTGGAGCTAATTCTCAAGTAAATGTACCAAATAATAATGGAGTAGGAAATTTACAATCAAATGTTCCAAATAGTGTTAATAATAATTTTAATCAAGGGATGAATTCTAATATTGTTGGTCCTCAATCTTCAAATGTTAATTCAGTTGGTGGTTCAGCAGTTGGAAATGTGAATAATAATTTAGGACAAAATAACCAAAATCAAAATAATTTCCAAGCTAACAATAATATGAATAATAACAATATAAATAATAATAACAACAGTAATAATTTAAATTCTAATAATAAGAATAATTTTAATAATAATGTTACTCAAAATCAAGTTGGTATGATGGGTAATCAAAATAATAATAAACAAAATAATGTTCAACCTGGAATTAGTAATTCTGTTGGAATTAAACCTACTGGAGCTAATCAAGATGGATTATCTTTGGTGGGACAAACAGAAGTTAGTCAACAAGCTACTACTGATATGAATGTTGATAAACCTAAAAAGAAAAAGTTTCCTTTATCAACAAGAGAAATAATATTAGTTAGTATTGCTTTAATTGGAATAATAGTGGTAATAATTATATATACTTGACAATATGATTAGTGTGTAATAGAATAATTAGTAATTCGATGATGTGGAGAAGTAGTACAAATATCTGCTTAAAGAGAGTTTTTCATATGGTGGGAGAAAAATAGTAAGGTTTGTATGAATAACACCACGGAGAGTTTTTTTGAAATAATAGTAGGAAAAACCGGTTAATACCGTTATCAAAAAGAGATATCAGACATGATAAAAAGAGTGGTACCGCGAGTCGCTTGCCTCTTTGTTATCATGTTTTTTTATTTAATAAGGAGGAATAATATGGATATAAAAGAAATATATGAAGATTTAAGTAAATATATGGATAAGGAAGTTACACTTGAGGGCTGGATTAGAAACCATCGTAAGCAAAAAGAATTTGGTTTTATTGATTTGTCTGATGGGACTTGTTTTAAAACAGTACAATTGGTATATGATAAGGATTTAAAGGATTTTGAAACTATTCAAAAGTTTCATATTGGTTCGGCTTTGCTAGTTAAAGGAAAAGTAGTTGAGTCATCTGGAAAAGAACAAGCTTTTGAAATTAAGGTAGAAGAGGCAACTTTATTAGGTGATTGTCCGGAAGATTATCCAATGCAACCTAAAAGACATAGTAGAGAATTTTTAAGAGAGCAGGCTTATTTAAGACCTAGAACTAATTTATTTCAGGCTGTATTTAGAATTAGAAGTTTAGCAGCTTATGCAATACATAATTATTTTCAAGAAAGAGGTTATATTTATGTAAATTCTCCACTTATTACTGCTAATGATGGGGAAGGAGCAGGTGAAATGTTTCAGGTTACTACACTTGATTTAGAAAAATTAAAAGGTGGAGTAGTTGATTACAGTAAAGATTTTTATGGTAAAAAAGTTGGACTTACTGTAACAGGACAATTAGAAGCTGAAGCTTTTGCTATGGCATTTAAAAAAACATATACTTTTGGTCCTACTTTTAGAGCAGAAAATTCTAATACTAAAACACATGCTAGTGAGTTTTGGATGATTGAACCGGAAATTGCTTTTTGTGATTTAGAAGAATTAATGAATATTGAGGAAGATATGTTAAAACATATAGTTAAGTATGTACTTGATAAAGGTAAAGTAGAAATGGAATTTTTAGATAAATTTGTGGAAAAGGGATTAATACAGAAATTAACTAAACTTGTTAATAGTAAATTTACTAGGGTTACTCATGAAGAGGTTATTAAGATTTTAAAAGATTCTAAGAAAAAGTTTGAATTTGAACCTGAATATGGTGAAGATATAGCTAAGGAACATGAAAAATATATTACAGAATATTTTGATGGACCAGTATTTATTACTGATTGGCCTCGTGATATAAAAGCGTTTTATATGAAACAGAATGAAGATGGAAAAACAGTAGCAGCAGTTGATTTAGAAGTTCCAGGGGCAGGAGAACTTATGGGTGGTTCACAAAGAGAAGAAGACTATGATAAGTTAGTAAATAGAATGAAAGAGATGGGAATTTCGCAAAATGGTTTAGAATGGTATCTAAATTTAAGAAAGTATGGCAGCTGCGTACATTCAGGATTTGGTATGGGATTTGAGAGATTACTTATTTATTTAACTGGAGTAGATAATATTAGAGATGTTATACCATTTCCTAGAACTCCAGGTAATTGTGAGTTTTAGATTTTGATAAAAATAAAGAAAGGTCTTGGCTATTCTTTATTTTTTTTGTATAATTATTTTAAAGTATGGTGGTAGTAATGGAAATTTTAAGAGAATATTTTTTACTTTTTATGATTTATTCGATAATAGGATGGATTATGGAAGTAGTTTATACATTGTTTACAGAGAAGAAACTTTCTAATAGAGGTTTTTTGATTGGACCTTATTGTCCGATATATGGAGTTGGAGTTGTTCTTATTTTAGCACTTCTTTCTAGATTTAAAGATGATATTGCTATTTTATTTATATTAGCAATAGTGGTTTGTAGTTTACTAGAATATTTTACTAGTTATTTTATGGAAAAGATATTTAAAGCTAGATGGTGGGATTATTCTAATAATAAGTTTAATATTAATGGTAGAATTTGTTTAGAAACTATGATTCCATTTGGACTTATTGCTTGTTTTGTGGTATCGTTTTTAAATCCAATGATTGTAGATGGTCTTAATAACTTACCAGATACAGTACTTAATAGTATAGCTATAATTTTAGCGATAATTTTTGTAGCAGATGTTATATTATCATTTAATATTGTTAATAACTTTAAAACTACGGTTAAGAGTGCTGCTAGTTTAACTATTGATCGTACTGATGATTTTAATAAGTATGTAAAGAAAATGCTTTTGGAAAGATCTATTTTTCATAGAAGACTTATTAAAGCATTCCCTAAGATTCAAGCATTACCTAAAATATCTGCCAAAATAAAAGATAAAATAAAAAAAGACTAAGCCCAGTTAGCATTAAACTTCTTAGTCTTTTTAAATTCAATAAATTCTTGATAAGCTTTATCATTTAAAGTGGTATTTAGATTATCTATTTTGTCTATTTTATCTTGGTATTTAGTATTTTGAAGTAATTCTTTTAGAAAATATTTTAAAAAGTCTGGGTTTCTAGAAAGAATTGGTCCTATAACTTGGGTTCCATAGAAATTTTTATATTTTATTCCTTCATTTTCAAAAAGATAATTTTGGTGATTAGAAATATCATCTTGATTATTTACAAATCCGTAAATAGGATGTCCTATATCATTATTAATTATTACTTCTTTTGAGATTCTTTCTTTGGTTTCTTTGGTAGAAAAATCAAAAATATTTAAAGCTTCTTCATTATATAGTTTTTTACCAAACATTGGTAAAGCATTTCCGGTTATTAGGAAAAATTTACCTTTTTCAATAGCAGTTTTTAAAGATTTTTGATATTTTTTTAAATGTTTTAGAGCAAGTGATCTATTTTCTTCAGTTCCTGCTCCGATTAAAATTAAATCATATTTGGAAAAATTTAGTTTATCCTCTAGGGTTAATTTATCTATTTGATAGGGAATATTTAGTTCTTCTAAATGATATTTTAAAACTTTTAAATTACCGGTGTCGCCATATAAATTCATAATATCATAGTACAAACATAAAATATTTAATTTCATTTTAATTCCTCCATTACAGTATTGAAATCATGTATATAGTCAAAATTAAGAATAGCATAGATATCACTATTAGTAGTTTTTAAATCGTTTTTAGCTTCATATAAATCGTGATGAATTTTGATTATATTTTCATCTATTCCAGCATATTTAAGTCTTACAGCAATATCATAACGTTGAGGGCCGGCGACAATAATCTTTTCAATTTTTTGCTTTTTTAAAAGTTCAAATTCAACATCATATAACCAAGATAGTTCATCCCATATGTAACGTCTAGATATTTCTTGCCATCCTAATACTATAGTTTTAGGATTTTTATTTTTTAAAGTATATAATAAAGATTGATTATAGGTTGTACTATTTTCACATTTGTTGTTAAGCACAAATACTTTATTATTTTTATATGAGTAATGATTAAATATTTTTTTATCTTTATTTAAATTTGAAATACTTTTAGCAATCTTTTCTTCGTTTAAGTCATAGTTTTTTAAAACTGAATAGGCTGCTAGGGTGTTGTATAAATTATATAACATGTCATTGTTTAAATTTATATTGTAGTTATTATCTATTGTTATTATATTGTCTTTGTCATTAAAGGAAGTTATTCGATAAGCAGGAGTTGGCATTTTGTAACCACATTTAGAGCAAGAATAATTTCCAATATCTTCGAAATGATAATATTTATAGTTTAGTTTGTGATGACATTTAGGACATCTGGGACTGTTTAAACTGTTAAAAATATTTTCTTGGTAAGAGCTTTTTAGTTTATTTATCGCATAGTAAGTTACTTTGGCATCTGTTTCTAAAGCAAATTTTACTAAAGTAGGATCATTAGCGTTTAAATATAGATGCATTTTATTAGTAAGTCCTTTTTTAATTTCACTATAGATAAAATTGGTATGGCGTTGTCTAGGTGGTTGGTCTCTAGTGATGTTAGTGATTACAACATCTGTAGGTTTAAGATCAGGCATAATGTATTTTAAATATCTTTCATCCATTTCTAAAACGACAAAATCACTTTTCACTTTTCCTTTTAAATTAGAGTCTTTTATTAAAGTAGTAATTATACCACTTGTTTCGTTGCCACCTTGGAAGTTATGGCTTACTTTATAACCAAAATCTTTTAAAACGTGAGCAATTATTTTAGTAGTGGAACCTTTACCACTTGAGCCTGTAACTACTATTACTTTGGAAGGAAGAGTTAGCTTTTTTAAAATATTTTTATCGAATTTTAAAGCAATAGTACCTGGTAAGGCACTTCCTCTGCCAATAAAAGATAATAGAAATGCTGCTAGTTTGCAAGTTAAAATACTTAGTATTTTCATTTTTAGTCACCTCATTTAAAGTATACCACAAAATTGGAGTGAGCATTAAAAAAAGCTTTACATTTTGCATTTTTTTGTTATAATAAGAAAGCAAAAGTGGGTGGTTTTGATGGATAGAGAAGTTCGTTATCGTTTATTTAGAATAGTTTTAGTACTTTTTATTTTAGCAGTTTTAAGTTTTTTAAGAACTGGGGTACAAGAAAGCTATGTAGAAGCTAGAGAAATAGAAAATAGTTTTATTAATCCATTAGTTATGGAAGAGGTGTCTTCTAATGATTTGGTTATGAATAATGATGATTATTGGTCTTATAAATTTAAGATTTCTAATAATTCGTCTTTAAATAAGGAAGCTTTGTTAGTATTTAGAAGTGATGATACTATTTCTATTAATTATCAAGTTTTAGAGGAAGGTAAAGTTTTAAAAATTGGTAATTTAGAAGATAATAATATTTTGTTATCTTTAGAGATAGATAGTAATTCTTATGCTATATATGAAGTTAGATTTTTTGTAAATGATAATAATAATAGTAAACAAAGTTTAAACGGAGAGATAGCACTTATTTAGTGTTATTTTTTTTATTTATTTCTTTATGTTTTATATGATACATGTTATACTTTAATTAGGTGGTAGTTGTGAAGAATACAAAAGATATGTTTGAAATTATGGATAATTTAAAAAGCAATTTTTACGAAAAGATTAAGGATTCAGATTTTAAAAAATTAGTAGACAATTTAAAGGTAAGTTATGATAAACTTTATAAACATACATCGCTTTTAGAAAATTCTAAAGATGAGATTAATAATTGTTTAAATTGTAAAGGACTTAGTGATTGTAAAAATGAACTTAAAGGTTACCTAAATATACCAGTAGTAGATAATGAGGATATTTCTTTTACTTATGAAGCTTGTAAGTATAAAAATAAAGAGCTTAAGAAAAATGAATATAAAAAAAATTTAGATTTATATGAAATGCCAGAGAATTTAAAAAATGCTAAAATGAAAGATATTTATGTTGATGATAAATCAAGAATAGAGGTTATTAAGTATATTGATAAGTATTATAAAGAATATCCAAGTAAAGATTTAAAAGGATTATACTTACATGGTAATTTTGGAAGTGGTAAGACATATCTTATTTCAGCTTTATTTAATGAACTTGCTAAAAAGGGAGTAAAGAGTGCAATAGTTTATTTTCCAGAATTTTTAAGAACATTAAAAGCTTCTTTTCAAAAAAGTGATGATTTAGAAGCAAGTTTTAGTGAAAAATATGAATATATAAAAAGAGTTCCGCTTTTACTTATTGATGATATTGGAGCAGAGAATGTTACAGCCTGGGGACGTGATGAAATTTTAGGAACACTTCTTCAATATAGAATGAATGAGAATTTACCAACCTTTTTTACTTCAAATTTAAATATTGATGAGTTAGAAAGCCATTTATCTGTTTCAAATAAACGAGAAGAAAAAGTAAAAGCGCGTAGAATTATTGAAAGAATAAAATGTTTAACTAATGATATAGAATTAGTAGGAAAATCTAGAAGATAAAAATGAAGTTATTAAAAGAAAGAGAAATAGAAAAAATTCTAAGAGCGCATGATATTGATGGTATGAAGAAGGCTTTGAAAATAAAAAATGAAAATTATTTTCCTGGTATAATATATAAATTAGAAAGATTAGTTTATAATTATAATAATAGATATGATGAAGTTATTTATAAATTATTAGAGGTTATTTTAAGAGATGTATTAACTACTGATAATTATTTAGAAAGATGTAATAAGATAAGTAAATTTAGACAAAAAAGTTCTAATATTGTAGAAGTACTTGAAAAGAAATTAAGACGTGGTAATAGTGTTTATAATGAGTTTAATGGTTTTATAGAGTATATAGATTATATAAATAAGCAATTTGATGATAGTATAAAGAAAAGTAAAATTAATAATGATTTGAATAATTTTGATATTATTGATAAATTGCTTAATTATTTAGATAATACTGTAGTTAGTGAACAGGATATAGTTATAGATAGGTGTAGCAAGTTAAATGAACTTAAAAATATTGTGAAATATGGACAAAATAAAATTAATTCAAAGGAAAGACATTTGTTTGACTATATTTATCATAAATTAGATAGAATTGAAATAGATGTAGCTAGTAATCTTAAAAGTAAAGAGGAGATAAGTTCTAATAAATTTGATTATTTGCTTAGTTATTTAACAAAACTTATGGTAGATTTTAATGAGAATCATGCTAGTTCTGTATATAAGGTTTTAGAGGCTTTAGAAAATGAACTTATAAAGGGAGAACAATTAGATTTTTTAGAAGAAAGTGAAAAAATCTTAAAGATTAGACAAGCTATAGTACAAAGAATAAAAAGTACTAAGAAATTAGAGAGAAAGAGTCATCAGAAGTATTTTTATTTAAAAGATATTGCTAATAGATTAGAAAATATAGAAATAAATATGGCTTATAAAATAAAATCATCAGAGGTTGTTAATAATTATAATATTGTTAAATATATATTGTTTGATTTAGAAAATATTAGTTGTACGGAAAAATTGTTAAATCAAAACCCTTATATTATCAATGCTTTTAATTTAAAATCTATGAATATTATGTATTTAGTAGTAGATAAATATTTGGAAGCTATTTCTAATAAAGGTGAAGATTTTTATAAGAAATTATGTTATTATGATAAAACATTAGAGGCTATTCTTACTAATAAATTTATTAGAATAGATAATGAAGTTATTAATAATTGTATGAAAAAAGCAACTTCTTTTTATAAGAGTATTTTAAAAGAAGGTAAAAGTAATGAACAGATTAGTAGTTGGTATAGGAATTTAGTTTCTAAACTTAAAGATGTAGAAAGTGTTCCTACTAAGGATGAACTTGATAAGATGTATGGGGTTAAAAAAGCTTTATATAGTGAGCCAGATAAAAATTATAGTAATAAGAAGAATATAGAAAATGATGATTTTATTGTTACAATTGATGAAAGTAGTTTAGTTAATAAGGATGATGCTTTAGGAATAAGAAAATTAGATTCTGGACTTTTTGAACTTAAAACTTATATTGCGGATCCTAATAGTTTATTTAGTATGAATTCTGCTCCAATTAGAGGGGCTAGAGAAAGTGCTGAAACTATATATTATGAAGATAGTAAGGAAGAAATGTTTCATCCTGATATTGTTAATAATTATTTATCTTTAGATGAAGGAAAACTTAGAAATGTTAGAATATATAGATTTTTAATAGATAAATATGGAGAACTTGTAGATTTTGATATAAATAAAAGTAATATACAAGTTGCTAAAAACTATTCTTATGATGAGTTTAATGATCTTTTAAATATTTGTCATAGTAGTAAAGAAGAAGAGTTTATAGAAAATCTTAATATTTTAAAAAACATTTTAAATGGAAAAGGAGTAGATGCTGATTTAATAAAGTCTGGTGATGAAATTAGTTCTGCTCAAAAATTAGTAATGATTTTTATGATATATACTAATCATAAAGTAGCAGAATATTGCTCTAAAAATAATTTGCCTTTTGTTTATAGACATTATAATGATGATACTACGGGAGTAGATAAAAGTATTTTAGATAGTATATCTTTGGAAAAAAGAAAAATTTATTCTCGTTATTTAGATGAGATTGGAAAGATTTCTAATAATGCTTTTTATTCGACAGAAAGTAAAAATCATGATGCTTTAGGATTAGGGTATTATGCTCATTTAACTTCTCCGAATAGAAGATATGCAGATATATTAGCTAATCAATGTATTGATAATTTTTATTTTAATAATTTGGATGATAAAAATAGAGAACGTTTTGAGAATTATTTAAAAAAGGAAACTGCTAGATTAAATGATAAGTTAATTGGAATAGAAAATTATTATGAAGAGTATTCTAGATATGTACTTACTCGTAAATAGGAAAAAAATATGACAAATATACTGTTTTAAATAAATGTATAAATCTTAAAAAAATGTTTACAATTTTAATAAATGTTGTTAAAATATAGATATAAATTGATGAAGGAGATAAGTAATAAAATTAGTTTATTTAAGAGAATTAGTGGTTGGTGGAAACTAATATAAACATTTTATGAAATCTACTCTGGAGAGGAATTAATAATTCCCGGTTTAGACCGTTATTAGTATAAGATAAACAAAGGGTGGTACCGTCTTTTTGACTCCTTACCACTCTTTTTTATAGGAGGATTTGAATATGATAGATATTAAATTAATAAGAGAAAATAGGGATTTAGTAAAAGAGAATATTAAGAAGAAATTTCAAGATGAAAAACTTCCTTTAGTGGATACTGTGTATTCTTATGATGAAGAGGTTAGAAAATTAAAACAAGAAGGAGATTTGCTTAGAAAAAAGCGTAAGGATAAGAGTGAAGAAATAGGATCTTTAATGCGTAATAAAAAGATAGAGGAAGCTAATTTACTTAAAGAAGAAGTTGTAAAAATAAATGAAAGAATTAAGACTTTAGAAACTGAAGAGGAATCTTTAAATATTAAAATTAAAGATATTATGATGAAGATACCTAATATTATTGATGATAGTGTCCCTATTGGAAAAGATGATAATTTTAATGTTGAACTGGAAAAATTTGGAGAACCTAAAGTTTTTGATTATGAAATTCCTTATCATGCTGATATTTTAACTAGTATTGGAGGTCTTGATAAAGATGCTAGTGGTAGGACTAGTGGTAATGGTTTTTATTATTTGATGGGTGATGCTGCTAGGCTTAGTACCGCTATGCTTAATTATGCTAGGGATTATATGATAGATAAAGGTTTTATCTATGTAATACCACCTTTTATGATTAGAAGTGATGTTGTTACGGGAGTTATGTCTTTTCAGGAAATGGATGCTATGATGTATAAAATAGAAGGGGAAGATCTTTATCTTATTGGGACTAGTGAGCATTCTATGATTGGAAAATTTAAAGATCAAATTGTAAAGAAAAGTGAACTTCCTATTACTATGACTTCTTATTCTCCATGTTTTAGAAAAGAAGTTGGGGCTCATGGTATTGAGGAACGTGGTATTTATAGAGTACATCAATTTGAAAAACAAGAAATGATTGTTATTTGTGAACCTGAAGATAGCATGGAATGGTACAATAAGATGTGGAGTTATACAGTGGAAATATTTAGAAATTTAAATATTCCAGTTAGGACACTTGAATGTTGTTCTGGTGATTTAGCAGATTTAAAAGTAAAATCTTGTGATGTTGAGGCTTGGAGCCCTAGACAAAAGAAATATTTTGAAGTAGGTAGTTGTTCTACTTTAGGAGATGCTCAAGCAAGAAGATTAGGAATTAGAATTAAGGGTGAAAAAGGTAATTATTTCGCTCATACTTTAAATAACACAGTACTTGCTAGTACACGTGCTTTAATTGCTTTTTTAGAAAATAATTATAATGAAGACGGAAGTATTAGTATTCCAGAGGTATTAAGACCATATATGGGAAAAATGGAAAAAATAGAACCTAAAAAATAGGCTGTTAGTGTAAAGAGTTTTGGGGTAAATAATTAAAAAAGTTATGTTTTAATAAATT
>URXR01000018.1 GCA_900551925.1 uncultured Mycoplasmatota bacterium
TATGTCCAATTCTTTTTTTATTTATTCTTTGTTGCTTGAGAACTTTCCTATAAGACAAAAAAAGATAGAGTTTTCTATCTTACATTACAGTTCCGCCATCTACTGACAGGATCGCTCCGGTTGTGAACGAAGCTTCATCACTTGCTAAATAGACATAAGCTCCGGCTAGTTCTTCAGGACTAGCTATTCTTCCTAACGGACAAATTTTGCTAAGCATTGCTTGTTGCTCTTCGGTAGTAGATTTTTTTACCATGTTAGTCATAACTGCGCCAGGAGAAACAGCGTTTACTCTGATATTGTAAGCTCCTAATTCTTTAGCACATGATTTGGTTAAACCATTTACAGCAAATTTTGAAGAAGAATAAGCTGCTTGCATTGCTGAACCATAGCTACCTACCATAGAACTAGTATTAATTATTGCTCCGCCTTTTTCTTTCATATATGGTATTACTTCTCTTATAAATTTGAATGGTCCAAAAGTGTTGACTTCAAAAGTATTAATAAATTCTTCATCTGTTACTGTTTCAGTTGGTTTAGCATTAGTTATACCAGCATTGTTAACAAGAATATCAATTTTTCCAAATTTATTTATGGTATTTTTTACAGCATTTTTGATATCTTCAGAACTTTTGACATTACATTTTATACCAATAATATTATTTTCGTCATATTCTTTTCTTAGCTGTTCTAAAGCGAAGTTAATTTCTTCTTCATCAAATGATGCTATTGCTACTTTAGCTCCTTCTTTTAGATAAGCTTTAGTTATTGCTAAACCTATTCCGGTACTTCCTCCGGTTATAATTGCTACTTTGTTTTCTAATCTCATTTTTATTTCTCCTTTTTATTTACATTATTGATCCGCCATCTACTGCTAAGATTGCTCCAGTTGTGAATGAGGCTTCATCACTTGCTAAATAAACGTATGCTCCGGCTAATTCTTCTGGTTTAGCAAGTTTCATACCCTGTCCTATTTCTTTAAATATTTCCGCATTAGAGGCATTAACTACACCTTTAGTTATATTAGTCATAACTGCGCCAGGAGCGACAGCATTTACTCTGATATTGTAAGCTCCTAATTCTTTAGCACATGATTTTGTTAAACCGTTTACGGCAAACTTTGAAGCTGAATAAGCTGCTTGCATTTTGGAACCATAAGTTCCTGCTAGAGAACTAGTGTTAATAATTGCCCCACCTTTTTCTTTCATATATGGTATTACTTCTCTTATGAATTTGAATGGTCCAAAGGTGTTTACTTCAAAGGTATTTATAAGTTCTTCATCTGTAACATTTTCTGTTTGATTAGCATTAGTGATGCCAGCATTATTAACAAGAATATCAATTTTTCCAAATTTATTAATGGTTTCATTTATAGTGTTTTTGATATCAGATAGGTTTCTAACATCACATTTTAATCCTAGTAAGTTTGCTTGATATTCTTTTAAAAATTCTACAGCTTCTGAAACTTCGTTTGGATCATATGAAGCAATAACAACTTTAGCGCCTTCTTTTAGATAAGCTTTTACTATAGCATAACCAATTCCTGAGGAACCTCCAGTTACAATTGCTACTTTATTTTCTAATCTCATTTTATCATCCTCCTTTTTTATTATAACACAAATTATTATTATTAAGCTATTTTATATATAACCTTGCCTTTATTTTATATAATCTTCAACATTATCAGGAACTTTATCTTCCATTATAGTTTTTATTATTTTATCTTCTTTTTCTTTAGGAACTTCTTTTCCTGTTAAAATACTTATTTGTTTTATAACATCACGAAGAGCACTTTCGTTTTTCATATTATCATCTTGTAATTTTTCTGCTAGAGATAAAATAGTATTTTTATCTACATTTGTTTTCTTTTCAACTTTTTTAAAAAAATTATCACTAAACTTCAAATTAAAAACCTCCTACTATAATGTATGTAAAAGGCCCAATTTGGTTATTAATTATAAATTATGATTATGCTTTTTTATTAAATGCTTAGCTTTTTGATTAAGGGTTACAATGTCATCTTCTGGTTGATAACTTTCTATTAATTCATTTTGAATTTCTATCCCTAGGATATATTCTATATTATTTGTTAATTTTATATTGTTATATATTTGAGCAAAATAATCATTAAGAAAAATACTGGGATTTTCTAACTTATAAATTCTTTCCATTAATAAAGGTATTGCTTCTTTTTCTAATCCTATATCTAGTATTTGATTTAAATATTCATAAAGATAAAGAGCATGGGTATATTCATGAATATTTATAAGCAATGTTTCTTTATCTTTAATATATGGTACATAAAGTTTTAGATTGGTTAAATATCCTTTTTTATTTGTATCATAAAAGCATCCGATAAAATCTTTGGTGATACTATTATCAAAGTTTAGAAATGTTGAGTGCTTTTTTAGATAGTCAAAACTTTTTTCATGATACATATTGTGGTTTTTTAGAAAGGATAAAAAATCTTGATTTTTATCAAATGATGTCATTTTTATTTTTAAATACTAATTCTATAGGAGTTCCTTCGAAATCAAAATTTTCTCTTAATTTGTTTTCTAAGTACCTTTCATAGGAAAAATGAACTAGTTTTTTATCATTAACATTAAAGTTAAAACGAGGTGGTTTTATGCCACTTTGATGAACATAATATATTTTTAATCTTTTTCCTTTATAACTTGGGGCAGGATTTAAATCATATGATTCCATAATTACATTATTTAATGTACTAGTTTTAATTTCTTTTACGATATTATTCTTAACTTTTTTTACTTCGGGCATTAAGGTATGAATTCTTTTTTTAGTTAGTGCTGATAGAAAAACAATTGGAGCATAGGATATAAATTTAAATTCAGTTTTTAATTCTTTAGTAAATTCTTTAATATCTTGATCTTTGTTTTCTACAGTATCCCATTTATTAACTACTATAATGATACCTTTACCTTTTTCTATAGCATAACCGGCGATGTGTTTATCGTGTTCGATAATTCCTTCTTCTCTATTTATTACAAGTAAACAAATATCAGAGCGATCTATAGCTCTCATACTTCTTAAAAGACTATATTTTTCTATTTTTTCATAGATTTTACCTTTTTTGCGCATACCCGCGGTATCTATTAAAATATAATTTTCTTTATCATATTTAAATGGTATATCTACTGAATCACGAGTGGTTCCGGCGATATCACTTACAATAACTCGGTTTTCTTTTAAAAGAGCGTTAACTAAACTACTTTTCCCAACATTTGGTCTTCCGATTATACATATTTTAGTAGTATCATCAGAGTCTTTTTCTTGTTTTTTAAAATCTTTGATTATTTCTTCTAAAAGATCTGCTATTCCTAGATTGTGTTCACTACTTATTTCAATATAAGTGTCAAAACCTAATTCATAAAAATCATATAAATGGTCTTTAGCTTGTTTATTATCTACTTTATTGATTGCTACGATTATATCTTTTCCTGATTTTCTTAAAAGATCTTTTACTTCTAAATCATTAGCAGTTAGACCTTCTTTAGCGTCAACGACAAAAATTATTTTATCAGCTTCTAAAATTCCTATTTCAACTTGAGTTTTTATTTCGTCATTAAAATCTTCTTTAGAAATGTCTAAGCCTCCGGTATCAATAAGATTAAATTTTTTTCCTTGATATGTTACTTCGCCATAAATTCTATCTCTAGTTACTCCAGGAGTATCTTCAATAATAGAAATCTTTTTGCCTACCAGTTTATTAAAAAGGGTTGATTTTCCAACATTTGGTCTTCCTACGATACATACAGTTGGTAAAGTCATAGATATCACCTCGTTTTCTTGTATGAATTATAGCAAAAAAAAAGGAAAAAAGCTAGGCTTTTTCCAAAATAATGAAGCATTACTCTTGATATTTAGCTTCTCCAAAGGCAATAATTGGATAAGCGATAATTGAAAAGAATATTGCAAATACTCCAAAACCAGTAGATTTACCAAATGCTTGAGCTAGTTTTATAGGAATTAAAATCATATAAACTATAGCTGCAAATGGAACAAATAACATGATTAGGATATGCCACCAATCCAATTTAATAATGTCTAATAGAACAATGATATTATAAATTGGAACAATAGCAGCCCACCCTGGTTTTCCAGCTTTAGTATAGATTTTCCACATTACAATTATATAGAAAATCATAACTGCTAACCAGGAAATCCAGAATCCAAGTCCTAATTTTTCTAAGATGTCAGTAGTAGTATCTACTTGATAATAATAAGTGTAATCCATATCTTTTTGCCTCCTTATTTTATAACTTTACTATAGCATATTAATTAATGTATGTCTATATGTTTTTACTACTAAAAAGAAGTTAAGAAAAATCTTAACTATATTTAGTATTAACTTACTTGCCTATTATATACAATTAATTGTCCTGGTAGGAGATAAATGCTGTTATTACTATAAATTATATCCGTAGTTGGGGCATCAAAATATTTAGCTACATCATCAATAGTATCTCCAGTTTTAGTAATATATAAGCTTATTCCTGGTTTGGGTACTAATAAGGTTTGTCCTTCATAGATATATTCATCTTTATCTAAACCATTTATTTGTGATAAAAGATCTACAGTAGTATTACTTACTTTAGCAATTTGAGTTAAATTATCTCCTTTTTTAACAGTATAATAATTAAAAAGATTAAAAAGTGATGTTGGAACAGTTAAACTTTGACCTTCTTGTAATAAATATGGTGATTTTAAGTTATTAGCTCTGATGATTTCAATCGCTGGTATATTGTACTTTCTAGCAATACTTTCTAAAGTATCTCCTTTTTCTACTATATAGATATCCATAAAACCTCCTTTGTAACAAGCTTATGATAGAGAATTTTAAAAAATTACTATTCCTGGTTATTATATGTTTTTTTACACTTACTAAAAAGTGCTTACTGTTATAAAAGTTAGTGATATAGTATAATGGTTTTAGGAAGTGGTGAGATGATTTTAAATGTAAGTGGTAGAACCGATATAGTTGCTTTTTATTCTGAGTGGTTTATGAAGCGCTATAAGGAAGGATTCGTGGATGTTAGAAATCCTTTTAATCTTAAAATGGTTAGCAGAATCTTTTTTGATGATGTTGATGCTATTATGTTTTGTACTAAGAATCCTAGCCCAATTTTACCCTTTTTAAAAGAAATAGATAAACCAATTATATTTCATGTTACGATAACTTCTTATAAAAATGATATTGAGCCTAATGTGCCCTTTAAAAAAGATGTAATTAAGGCTGTTAAGAATTTGAGTGCTATAATTGGAAAGGAAAATGTATGTGTTAGATATGACCCTATTTTTATAAGTCAGAAATATTCCTTAGAGTATCATAAAAAGGCATTTGATAGGCTTTGCTTTTTGCTTAGTGGATATGTAAGTAAGATTATTATTTCTTTTATAGATGATTATAAAAATGTTAGGAAGAATGAAAAGATTTTAAGGTTTAGGGAATTTACAGAAAATGATTATAAGGAGATTGGAACGTCATTTAGTAAGAGTGCTAAGAAATATAATATAATGGTTCACACTTGTTTTGAAGATAGAAATTTATGTGAATATGGACTTGATAAGGGAGAATGCATGTCAAAGGAATTAGCTTATAAATTAACAGGTAAAACATATAAAAGATGGACTGCTAGAAAAGGGAAGAAATGTAATTGTGTTTCCATGGTTGATATTGGAGTTTATAATTCTTGCAAACATTTTTGTAAGTATTGTTATGCTAATTTTGATGAGAAAAAAGTAAATGAGAATTTTAATAATCATAATCCTGATTCTTCATTGTTAGTTGGTGAGCTTTTAGAGGATGATGTAATAAAAGTTAGGAAAGATTAAGAAGGTATTTTGTTTTTAGAAATTTAAAAAAACTCATTTTGGTGGGTTTTTTATTTTTTATATTAATAGTTTGTGTTTCTGGTTAAATGATGTGGTTTTAAAGTTAAATTTTTATTTTTCTTTTGCATAAATAAATAATCATTAATATCCATGCGACTATATTTATAATCTAGCTTTTTATTAATCATATCTATTACAGTAATCATATTGGCGCGAATTTCAACTTCGTAAACTGAATTAACTGGTATTTCAATTCGATTATCAATTAATTTTGATAATTTATCATTATAATTTAATATTCCAAGTCCTCTTAGAACTTGAGGTATTTTATAATCAGCACACCCTACTAAATGCGTGTAATCAACTTTGATTTGTTCTTTTTCTTCTCTGATATGTAAAATGTCAGATGTTAATAATTGGGCTAACTTATAAAAATATATTATTTTATTGTTATAAGTTCTTTCATCTTTAAAACTTGGAAAACTGTTTATAATAATTTCAAATAATTCTTTATCTGATGTGATGTGTTTTATATATCGATAGAAGTTTCCTTGCATTTTTTTATTTACAATTGTACTTACTTCTTTTATGATTTTAAATCTTTTTTCTAATAAGGGAATTTCTGGGGTTCCTTTTAAAATATTGGAAAATTTTTCTTTACTTATATTTGAAAAGTCAGTGGTTTTTTCTTTTTTTACATAATTTAATAAAGCATATAATAAAGCAATTGAGCCGTCTAATTTACCAGAAGTTGTTTCTATAGACCATTTAGGGCTTCCCCAAAAAGAAAAGTCGATCGATTCATAGATTAATAGAAAATTAATTATTGTTTCCACGGGTAACTCTAATAAACCAAATGGAGATGAGGAAAGCCAGTGCTCCATTTTTATATTATCAATTCCTTTTACAAATTGATTTAGTTTTTCTTCATTTATAGATACATGCTTGGAATTTTCTGATATATATTTACAACTTTGTATTATATTTTCTAGCATAATGGTACTCCTTTATTTTTGATTTTTATAAAAATATATATTTAGCTTTATTTTATATTATTTTATCATATTAAAATCTGTATTTGAAGAGAAACACTAATATAAAATCAATGTTTTAATATAATTTGTATTAGACTAATATACTGTCATCTAGCTATGAAAATTCGATATAAAATACCCTTAGAATTTAATAAAAAATTAATACTCATATGGGAATTTATTGAAATTTATAGTATAATTATATCAACAAGAACACTTGTAAATGGAGGATGTTATGCTAGAAAATAATAATAAATATTTTGAAGTATTAAATGACATTAAGAAAACTTTAATCACTACTAGAAATAAGATAGTAGAAAATGCTAATAAAGATTTAGTATTAATGTATTACAATATTGGTTTAAAACTAATTGAAAACAATAAATGGGGTTCATCTTTTATAGATACTTTAGCAAAAGATTTAAAAATGGAGTTTCCTACATTAAAAGGTATGTCAGCAAGAAACTTAAGATATATGCAAAAATTTGCTACTGAATTTGATAACGATGAATTTTTGCAACATCATGTTGCAAAATTACCTTGGTCTTCTATAACAACTATAATGGATCAAGTAAAAGATAAAGAACAAAGAAACTGGTATATTAAAGAATCCCTTCAAAACGGTTGGGCAAGACCTATAATTGTTCATCAAATAGCAAGTAAATTATATGAAAGACAGGCATTATTAGAAAATAAAACAACCAATTTTGATGAAACATTACCATCTCCTAATAATGAACAGGCAAAAGAGTTACTAAAGAATCCCTATATATTTGATTTTATAACTGCTGATAAGGATTTGAAAGAATTAGATATTGAAAGAGAACTAACTGCTAATATAACCAAATTATTATTAGAACTTGGAAATGGATTTGCATTCGTTGGAAGACAATATCATTTAGAAATTGAAAATGAGGATTATTACATTGATTTGTTGTTTTACAATTTAATAGTTAGAAGCTATGTTGTTGTAGAGTTGAAAACAACAGAATTTAAACCTGAATATGCTGGTAAACTAAATTTTTATTTAAGTGCTGTTGATAAATATATTAAAGATGAAAAAGATAATCCAACATTTGGTATATTACTATGTAAAGATAAGAAAAGAGTTACTGCTGAACTTGCATTAAAGGATATCAATAAACCAATTGGTGTAAGCGAGTATAAAATTTTATCGGAAATACCAGAATTTTTGGAGAATACATTACCAAGTATTGAGGATATAGAAAAAAGATTGGAGGATGTTTCAGAATGAATATAAATATTAGCAAAGTAGAAAGATTCACAACTATTTCATTAGAAAACGTTGAAGGAGTTAGCAATGGAATTATATAGAAGTGCAAGTATACAATCTCAATTTAGAGGCTATGATTATTTTAATGATAAAAAGGTTATTTCTTTTAAACATGTAGAGGGTTCTATGTATAGTGGAAAAGTAAAAGGAAGCGCTACTACATATGATGTTACTATTGATATAGAACATCCTAAAAAAAATTCACATTGTAATTGCCCACATGCTGAAGGAACTAAAGTGGTATGCAAACATATGGTAGCACTATATTTTGCTATATTTCCTGAAAAAGCAAAACAATTTATGGAAGAAATTGATGAGCACAATAGAAAAGTTGATGAATATGAACAAGAGTTAGAAATAAAAATGCAAAAATACATAAAATCAATGCCTAAAAAAGAATTAGAAGAAGCCCTTTTGGAATGCTTATATCAAGTAGATTGGCTTTACGATAATTTTATAAGAGATAGAGTTGGATATTAAAATCCATCTTTTTTTAATGTAGATATCAGTAGAATAATTAAATGCAAGAAATGTTATATTTTTAATAATAACTTTATGAGGTTCAATATAATTTACATTAGTTTTATCTAATTTTCTAAGACTTCTATTTATGATAGTAGGAGTAACATTACAGAAATCACATATAAATTCTAATTTTTGCTTTAAACCTTTTTTAATTTCTTGTTTAATAATATTAAGCATAAACACCATCCTTCCTTTAGGATGATTTCTTTGTAATTCCAAGCTCTACGGGAGTTTAAGACACAAAAAAAATCAATCTTGCGATTGATTTCATATATCAAAGTCCGAAAAGTTCGAACAGATTTGTCAATGGAGCGGATGAGGAGAATCGAACTCCCGTAGTCAGCTTGGAAGGCTGAGGTTCTACCATTAAACTACATCCGCATTTATCAATATGAACTGACAGAATTAATTATAAGATAAATTACCTATTTTTGTCAAGTCCTTCTTTTAAAAAATATTCAAAGAGTTATAATAATATGCTATAATTATTTTAGGTGATAATATGACATATTTAGACTATTCTGCTACAACCAAAATTTCCAAAGAAGTGCTTGATGAAGTATCTAATGATTTATTTACTAAAGCTACGAATAAAGATATAAAGGATTATCAAAATAAAATTAAAAATATTTTAAATACTAATCATGATGTAATATTTACAAGTGGCTCTAGTGAATCCAATAATTATGCTATAAAGGGTATCTCTTTAAATACGAAGAAAAAAGAAATAATTACTACAGAAGTAGAACATTCTTCAATTACTGAAACCTTATCATATTTAAAATCTCAAGGTTTTATTATAAAAACTATCCCTATTCATGACGGTTTGTTATCATTATCAGAATTAAAAAAAGCAATAACTAAAGACACAGCTTTAATTACTATTACTGCAGTTAATTCTGAAACAGGATTATTAAATCCCGTAAATGAAATAGGAAAAATAGCCAAAGAGAATAATATTCCTTTTCATTGTGATATGACTCAAAGCATTGGTAAAATAAATATTCCTTTAAATAACATTGATTTAATTAGTCTTTCCAGTCATAAATTCTATGGTCCAAAAGGTATAGGACTTCTTCTTAAAAAACCAAATATAAAGCTAAAGCCTTTAATATATGGAAAAAGAAATTACAATTTAGGACTAATAAAAGGCCTAACTAAATCACTAGAAGAAGCTTTATCAAATATTGATGAAAAATATAAAAAAGTGGAAGGCTTAAACAATTATCTAAAAGATAATCTGAAAAACCTTCCTAACATTATTATTAACCAAAGTCCAAATTCTATACCTCATATTTTAAATATTAGTGTTTTAAATTATAAACCTGAAACTTTTTTACATTATTTAGAAATGTCTCACATCTATATTTCTACTCAAAGTGCTTGTTCTACTAATGATTACTCTAAATCAGTTTATGCTTTAACTAATGACAAAGAACTTGCTAAAACCTCAGTTAGAATTAGTCTTTCTTATAAGACTACTAAAGAAGAGTTAGATAAATTAATAAGATGCATTAAAAGGAGTCAAAATGGAAACTAAAAAATTTAATATGATTGATGAAGAATTTATTTGTTTCAACTGTGGATATAAAACTAAGCCTTTAGGTTATACAGCGAGAGATCATTGTCCTAATTGTCTATACTCTCTTCACTTAGATATTAATCCTGGGGATAGGCTTTCTAATTGTCATGGGATTTTAAAACCAATTGGAATTGAAAAAGCTAAAAAAGATAACTTTAAAATTATTTATAGATGTCAAAAATGTCAAAAAGAAATAAAAAATATTGCTGCTAAAGATGATAATATGGAGGAAATAATAAAATTAAGTGTTGTAAGATGAGGTGATTAAATGAAAAAAATTCTAAAACTAATTCTAGCATTAATTATTATTTTTTTACTTCTGGAATTAATTCTTTATCTTTTTAAAGATAATCATAATGTAACTTATACTATCGAGCAAGATGATGAAACTTATGAAATAAATGAAATATATAAAAATAAAAAGTATTATTTTAAAATAACTAATAAAAATAATACCTATTCTTTAGAAATAAATGATGGATTTTTTAAACAAAAAGAAATAATTAAAGAAATTTATACTTATCAAAAAGATGATTTAACATGTATTTATCCTGCTTTACAAGATAAAAATCAGGAAGCTAATATTATTTGTAATGATAATGGAAAAACCTCATCATTTGTCAACTATAAACAAGAACTATCTTCATTTATTGAAGCTTTAGAAAATGAAGGCTATCAAAGCAATTCTTGGCAAAAGGAAAGTAATAAAACTGAAAAAATAGGAACTTTAACAGCATATACTGATAATATACCAGAGAATACTTATATTTATATTTATAAATATGATGGATTTTATACTATTAATAATGAGAATTTAACTAATTTAAATCTTTTTGATAATGATACTTATTCAAATCGTTTGGGAGTGCAAGTAGGGAAATATTATGTTATTCCTAATTATGATCAAGATTATGATTATAATGAGTTATATAGAATAGATATGACTAATAATAAAATAAAAACTATTGAATTAAAAGAGGAAATATCTAAAGATTCATATATTAATGGTATAGTAGATGAAGAAATATATCTTTTTGATAAAGATGAACTCGTTCAGTATAAAATAAATCCTAAAAAGAAAAAAGTTACGGAAGTAGGAAATCAAAAAGATGGAGTTTTATACTATAATTTAGAATTTGAAAAAGATAATGTTTATGATTTCCGTGATGAAGAAAAAACTTTTAAAACTATTGATGATTACATCAATAAATTAGAGAAAAATACAACTCTTAACTTTATTGAAAAAGATGAAGATTCTTATTACTATCAAACTGAAAATAATGATGTTTATTATTATAATACTAATAATAAAGTAAAAGTTTTCTTGTTTAATGAAGAAATAACTGATTTTAAATTAGTTAATGATACTATTTATTATATAAGTGAAGATACTCTTTATGCTTATAGTTTTACTAATGGTTTAAATAGATTATTAACTTATAGTGAATTAAGTTTTAATCCTAGTAATCGTTTAGCTATTTATACAGAGTAATATTTTTGATAATTTAAAAAAGCCTCTAGAAAAGAGGTTTTTTTTGAGTGATTAAATATTTTGTTTGTATTTGATATTTTTTTAATATCATTTATTTATAATTTATTATTTTCTTAATGTTTTCATCAGGAGTTCCTACTAATTTAATAATATTTGGTAATTCATAGAACGCTACAGTATTTTTTATATTAAATTCTTCATTAGTTTCAGAACATAAAAATATCTTTTTGTTTAGAGCTAGTGCCATTCCTAATTCAACATGAGTTCCTCTTCCGGCTGGTAATAATATTATAATGATATCAGAATTTACGATAGCTTGAGTTTCTTCTTTAGCGTATTTTTCTAAATCTTTTTTAGTTATATCGTTTTTAATATTTTTTACCCAATTGTAGGTTTCTTCTAGACCATTTTCTTTTAATATTTTGGCATAGTAATTAACTAATTTATAATTTTTTAGTCCTGATCCTATATAAAATTTCATTATAACAACTCCCCAAAACTATTATTAAAATAAAATCATACCTTCTCCTAGATCTACACTTGATCTGGTTTTAAATCCAAATTTTTCATAAAATTTTTCTTTTCCTTTAGAGGCTCCTAAATAGGTTCTAATATTAGGATTTATTTTCTTATATTCATTTACTTTATCTATTAATAAGTTCATTATTTTAGTACCAATTTTTTTATTTTGATATTCGGGAATAACCATTACATCTTGAATATAAAGGAAAATGGTTTTATCTCCAATTAATCGTCCATAGCCGATAATTTTATTATCATCATATATAGTTACGGAATATAAGGTATTTTTTAAGGCTTCTTCTACAATGTTTATATCTCTAATACCCCACCCTACTTTTTCAGTTAAATAGTTAAAATCATTGGCTGTTATTTTGTTTTCTACTATTTTAATCATTTTAAATCTCCTTTTTTGATTATTTTGTTTGTTTCTTCTACAAAGCTGTACCTTTTTCTGGTATAGTAAATTTACTTATATCTACTTTTTCATGTTCTAGTAATTTTATTTTTTTATCTATTCCTCCAGCATATCCAGTTAGACTTTTGTTGGTTCCTATAACTCTATGACAAGGAATAATAATAGATATTGGGTTGTGGCCCACTGCCCCTCCTACTGCTTGAGCAGACATTTTTTCTTTATTCATTATCTTAGCTACTTTGATAGCGATTTGTTTATAGGTTGTAACTTCTCCATAATGAATTTCACATAGTATTTTCCAAACGTGTTTAGCGAAATCACTCCCAATTGGTGCTAAAGGAAGTTCTTTAATATCAGGCTTTTCTCCTTGAAAGTATCTATTTAACCATTCTTTAGACTTTAAAAGAATAGGTTCATCATCTTTTTCTATTATTTCTTCATTTAGTTTTTCTAAATAATATTTTTGGCCTTCTATCCAAAGTCCTATTAGTTTATTATCTTTACTGGCTAATAAAATTTTTCCTACTTTAGAATTATAGTATGTTTTATATATCATGAGAGCCTCCTACTGCTAAAACTAAAATACCATATTTTTATATAATATTCTAGTGTTTTTTAACAATATTGTAGCAATTAAATATTTCTAAAACTATATTTGAAAAATTTATTAAGAATATTAGTATGTACATGGGTAAGAAATTGTTTACTATATAATTTAGTCTTTATGATTTATTATGGTGCTTGATGTTATCTTTAGTAAGTGTTATATGTAATATAAAACAATGCTATTTAGCATCGCTTTATATTTTTCCTTTCATAAGGAATAAAGTTGAAATCAAAATAGATATAATATCCCTCTCTTGTGATGTTTAAATAATTATCTATGTCTTTTTTAGCTCTAGAAGATATATTATTTATTCTAACAGGATCTTCTTTGGTTAATACTAATGGTACAATATACCTAGTTTTAGGTTTTACATTTGTACAGTACTTATTTTTAACTATTTCTTTACTTCTATAAACATTTTTAGCATTTTGAAAATTTTTAAAACTTTGAGATAAATACTTATCTTCACAATTTAAAAATTTATTAATTATTTCTCTTTCTGATAAAGTATACAAATCATCTATGGTTAAATATCCCTGATTATTCATTGATTTGCACATATCTGCCAAAAATTGCATAACTATTCTATCTTTATCACTAACCCACTCTGGCCATAATTTAGATATAGTATGAATATACTCTTCACAAATACTTTTGTCTTTAAAGGCCAATTCATCAATACCATTTTCATTTTTAACAATAGTGATATTATTATATATTTTTTTGATTTTATCTAGCTCCCATACTCTAAAAAATGTTAAACCACTTGAAAAATTATACTCTAATCTATCGGCAGATAACTTAGGAGTATCATTATCAGCAATAGGATATATTTTATAGTCATTTATTTCTTCTAAGTTTATCTTATCTCTTTTTAAAAGACTCATAATTTCTTTAGAATTTTCTATTATTTCCGTTGTTCTTTCTTCAGTAGATTCTTGAGTTTCGGAATCTCCATTCATAAAATCTATACAATGTTTAAAAGCAGGGGTTGCTATGTCGTGAAATAAGCCAGCCAGAGTTTGCTTTTTGTCATGAGTAAAATTCCAAATTATAAGAGCCACTCCAATACTGTGGTCTAAATTAGAGTACCAATATCTTAAATTAAAGCAACCAGAATAATCTGTGCCACAACTCATACTTATTTTGCCATTTCTTTCCATTTCAGGGGTATTTATATATTCTAAAAGCCAGCTTGGAAACTCTGGAGACAAAATTTTAAAATAGGCTTTTACTTCAGGATTTAAATTTTCATAATAATTAGACATTGCTATCACTTCCTTGGTTATACAACTTTATCCAACCCATATCTAACCAGAATTTTACTTCGTCATAGGATGGAACTTCTTTACTTGGTATGTTTAAAATATAGATTTCTATATTTTTCTTGTGAATTAAATTTAAAATTATAGCATAAGTAAGTTCTGCTATAGCACTTGCTCCTATATAACCGGGAATATTATTTTTTTCTTCGTTCATTAAGAAAAAGATGTCAGTATTTTCTATAGCGGTATAGAAATTTTTATAAATATTAGGTAAATCTTTTTGATAATTTTTTGGTTTGGTTAATTTAGGATAATCTAAAATTTGATAGTTTTTATTTTTAAAATAGTCTAGCCAGTATGTTACTTTATTTTCTAACTTACTACTTCCTGATATAACAATTTTTTTCATATGTGCTCCTTATTTTATACTATATTTTTCTTTAAAAGCTTTAATATACTTCTCTCTCATGGCTGTCATTATTTTTGATGCTACTTCTAAAGAGACATCATTCATGTTATTATTTGTGGTATCTATAAAACAATAGTTATCAACACTTTTTGTTAATAAGTCTTCTACAGCTTTTAAACTTTGGTTGTATTCTTCAATATTTTTTATATTTAAAAAACTTCTTTCTTCTAAGGCTAGGCTACTATTATAATCTCTTTTTAAAGATGTTAGGGCATCAGCATAAGTTATAACTAAGAAATCGATTAATTCTTTTGATATTTTAGAATACTTATCTCTAGTTTCTAAATATTTTTCTTTGGTCATATCTTGGTTTTGATATCTTCGATGATTCCAGATTTGTCTATCGTTTATAGAGCGATCAATTAAAATTATATCTTTGTTAGTAGTTATTGCTTGTTCTAATTGTTTTCTTACTTCTTCTAGAATTTTTAGATTAGTTTCTTCTTGATTTAAACCTTTTAGTTTTTGTTTAAATTCATTTTTATAATACTTGGAAGTAGTGAATTCTGGAGTTAATTCTATTGCAAAACCTCCTTTTTTAAAGAAGTCATAGAGATTATTGATAGTAGTAGTTTTTCCAGTTCTAGGAGTTCCAGTAAATTCTATAATAAATGGTTTAGAGAGATTGCATAGGTTTTTTAGTCTTTTTAGTTCTTGTTTTTGAGCATGAAGTTTTTTTAACTTTTTATAATAGTTTTCATTTTCTGAAAAGATTGTTTCTTGCAAAAATTTATTCTCTTGAGGAGTAAATACTCGGTCTAGGATTTCTTTTAATCTTTTAAAGATAGGTAAATTGGGATTTTCATTTTCTATTAGACTATTATAGATACTGGTATAATACCATTTTTGAGACTGTTCTCCTCTTTTGAAACTAGAAAAACTTCTTACATTAGTTTTTTCAAATTTTAAATATAGGTCTTCTAAATTATTTATTTTATCAGCACAAATAACTGCTTTGTTTCTAAGTGGTAAGGTTTTTGTTTCTTTTATTGTGTGTTTTTTTCTGTCTTCCCAAGATAATGATTTATCTGGTTCGGATGCTGTTATTACTAAGTTGGTGATATCTTCTCCGAATTCTTTTTCTAAGTCTTTCTTAGTATATTTGGTGTCTTCAATAACATCATGTAAATAACCTGCTGCTATTACGTTATCATCAAAGTTATATTCTTCTAATAACATTCCAACACTTATAGGATGCATAATCATTGGTTTATCTGGTTCACTTTTTCTAACTTGTCCTTGATGAGCTTTAATTGCAAAGAGTTTTGCTTTTTCTTTTATATTTTTATTTACTGCCATAAAAATCTCCTTAAATTTTAAATTTTTTAGTAATTTTATTATATCATAAATAGTATTGTTTTTATTATTTATTATAGTAATTATATAAAATAAAAAAGCAAGACTTTTATTTTTTATAATAGTCTTACTTTTTTAAATAGTTATTAACAAAATGGTTAATAACTTTAGTCATATAATTACTCTTTTATTCTTTTATATGGCTTTCTTTCATCTGTAAATTTTGTTAAATAATCAATGCTGGTATTATAAAATTCTGCTAATTTTTTTAATGATTCTAACGGAACATCAACTTTGCCTGTTTCATACCTAGAATAGTTAGCTTGAGAACAATGAAGGTATCCTGCTAATTGTTGTTGAGTTAGATCATTATCTTCTCTTAAATCTTTTAAGCGATTCATTTTCCATCACCATTTTCATTGTACATTATGCTATTGTCGCATATTGACTTTTATACTATATTCGCATAAAATATTATTGATGTATAACATGACAATTAATTTTTTACGTATGAGGTGTGATATGGCAATAAAAAATGAAATTATTATGAAAATAGATAATATAGGAAGACTAGTTATTCCTAAAAAATATAGAGAAGCTTTAGATATTTGTAATGATAAAACTGTTTTATTAAAGTTAGATGGAGATAAGATAATATTAAAAAAGAATAAAAAAGAGCAATATTTAGATTTTATAATAGAAAATTTTATAAAAAATTGGGCCAATATTTTTGCTGATGATACAATTATTATTACTGATTTAAATAGTATTATAGAGGTATATGGTAAAAATAAATTTTCATCTTATTCTATTGATAAAAAAATTATAGAAATGATTAATAGAGATAATTTTAAATGGACTAGTTTGAAAAATGAGAAGTTATTTGAAAATAATAATCTTTATTTTTTTGATATTATTTCTCTTGAAATAGATAATTCTAAATTGGGTAGTATTATTTTTGTTCATGAAAATAAGAAGAATTTGAATGACAAGTTTAATTTATTTATATTTGAATTATTTAAAAATTTTAACAAGTAATATATGGAAATTAGCTTAATTTTAAATATATTAATTGCAATATTAACTATTACTTTTTTTTAGCTTGTTATTCTATTTTTTATTCAATGAAAAATAGTCCTTTTGGATATTAAATTTATTTTAATATTTATTTTGGGGACTATTTTTATCTTATTTTAAAAATCCTTTGATGATAGTTTCTTCAGCTTCTTTTTCAGTTAAACCTAAAGTCATTAACTTCATTAATTGTTCACCAGCTATTTTGCCAATGGCAGCTTCATGAATTAAATTAGCATCAATATGATTTGCATATATTTCAGGAATTGCTTTTACAGAAGCAGTATCTTTTATAATAGCATCACATTCAACATGAGCAAATGATTTTTCATTTCCGGTTATATTAGAAGTGAATTCTTGATAAGAATTATCTGTTGCTACAGATCTAGAAGTAACATGAGTGCTAGAATTTGCTCCTTCTAAATCTACAATAAAATCAGTTTTGGCTGTTTGAGCTTGGGAAGTTAAGATTTTTTCTGTTACTACTAGACTAGTATCAGCGTATAAAGTAGCTTTTACTTTTCTAATTGATTCATCTACTCCTTGTAACTGGACAGAATCCATAGTCATAGTTGAACCTTTTTTCATAATTATTTCTGTTATAGGATTTAAGATTTTTTTATTAGTATCACTTCCTTCACCATAATGCTTTTCTATATATTTAACATTAGAATTTTCTTCTAAGTAAAATCTATGAATGCCATCATGAGTAGAGTTTTGAAAGCCATTGTTATGAATAGCACAACCGGCGATTATAGTAACATTGGAATTTTTGCCAATATGAAAGTCATTATAAACAACATCTTTTAAACCACTTTCCGTAATAATAACAGGAATATTTATTATTTGGAATAGAGTATTTTCTTTAATATAAATATCTATACCTGAATTATTTTCTTTGGGAACTATTTTGACATAAGGATTATCTTTTCTATCAATACTTTGACCATTTTTTCTAATATTATAAGCATCGGAATGGTAAGGACTGTCACTTAAAATTTTAGTTAATATTTTTTCATCTGTTTTAGTATTAGTCACAGTTATCAACTCCTTTAGGACAAGCTGAAGTACTAAAAATAGTATTTATCATTTTATTTTTTTCATCTACTTTTTTAATAGTTCCTTCTTTCATTAAAATTATGTAATCGGCAATATTTAAAATTCTTTCTTGATGAGAAATTACTAAAGTTATTCCTTGTGAGGAACTAGCTATTTTGGAGAAAACTTTAGTTAAATTATTAAAGCTCCATAAGTCAATACCGGCTTCTGGTTCATCAAAAATAGCTAATTTGGGTTTTCTGGCTAAAACAGAGGCTATTTCTATTCTTTTTAACTCTCCACCAGATAAGGAATTGTTAATTTCTCTATCAACATATTCTCTAGCACATAATCCTACTTGAGATAGAATTTGACAAGAATCATTTTTACTAAGTTTTTCCTTAGTAGCAATTTTTAACATATCATGGACTGTTATGCCTTTAAACTTTATTGGTTGTTGAAAAGCAAAGCCTATGTTTAAATTGGCTCTTTCCTCAATACTTTTATTAGTTATATCTTGATTGTTAAAAATAATTTTTCCTGTAGTAGGTTTTTCAAGACCCATAATTATTTTAGCTAAAGTAGATTTGCCACTTCCATTGGGTCCAGTTATGACATAAAACTTACCTTCTTCTAATTTTAAATTTATATCTTTTAAAATTTTTTTACCATTTATAGTAAAAGAGATATTTTCTAATTCTAGCATAATATTTCCTTTCTTTAATAGATTGCTATTATGAAATAAATTAATTTATATAAAATTTATTTCAGATTAATTATATGATTTTAATGAGGTTTAGTCAACTTTTTAGTATATTATTACAAATAAAAATAGCTCTTTTGATGAGCTATTTATTATTTAGTTTTATTTTTGCTTATAATTAGTGCTACTACTCCTATTAATACAATTATACCTAGAAAAATCCATTTTATCATATAACTTCCTCCTTAAACTATCTATATAAGTTTATTATACTATAAATTTTTGGTTTTTTTAAGAAGAAATTCTAGTTTTTAACAAATTAGTGTTAAATTTTACTATTGTTTTCTAGTTTTTCAACAATTTCTTTAGTTTTTTTAAGAGCTGTTTCTTTTAATTTAGTTGCAGATTTTTCAATTAGTGAATCTTTTTGATCATGAGATGACTTGATAATTGATTCTAATTCATTAGTTATTTCATCAGCTTTATTTAAGACTTTGTTTTTATCTGTTTCATTAATTAGCTCTTCTAATTCTTGTTTTAAACGATTAAGAGCATCTTCTACTGTCTCTTTAATATCTTTTGTATCTACTTTTTTCACCTTTTTAGTTAAATCTTTAGCTTTATTTTTAACATCTTCTCTTAAATCTTTTCCTTTTTTAGGAGCATACATCATTCCTAAACCTGTTCCTACTGCTAAGCCTAAAGTTAAGGCTGTTTTCTTTTTCATTTTATCCCTCCACTCTATAATTATTATGGGTAATTAATAATAAATAATACTATTTAATTAAAAAAAGACTTTTTAAGCCAATGTTATTAACTTAAGAAGATAGAGATTTAAAAATCTATCTTTTTTTGAGAT
>URXR01000019.1 GCA_900551925.1 uncultured Mycoplasmatota bacterium
GATCAAAGGTTGCTGGTATAACTTCATCTTTTTCTAATTTTATTTTCATTTAATTACTCCTTTACTTTACAATTAGATAAAAAATTAGTTATACCTTAGTTTTTTATTTTTACTAAAAAAGATTAGACGTTTAGATATCTAATCTTTTTATTTAGCACTTTCTAATTTTTCTAAAGCTTCATCAAAAGTTTTTACACTTAATAAAGTAAAATCATAATTTTCTTCTTCAGTTATTTTTTTAGCTTCTTCGTAATTATCATTTGGTACTAAAACGATATCTGCTTCTTTATCTGCTGCGGCCATTAATTTATGTTTAATACCTCCGATAGCGCCGACATTACCTTCAGTGTCTAAAGTTCCAGTTCCGACAACTATTTTTCCTTTAGTTATATCTTCTTCTACTAATTTGTTATAAATCGATAAAGCAATCATTAAACCTCCCGAAGGACCAGCTTGATTTCCATCAAAATTAAATTCTACTTTAGGGTTGCTTTCATAAGATATTTCATTAGATAATACTACTCCTAATTTAGGAGAGTTTTCTACTTCTATTAAAGTACTAGTAGTTTCTATTTCTTTGCCATCTCTTTTTACTGTAATGTTTATAGTATCATTTATTTTTTTACTATTTACTAATTCAGATATTTCATCATAAGATGAAACTTTGCTACCTTCTACTTTAATTATTTCATCTCCTACTTCTAAATTAGTATTAGCGATTTTATCTATATAAAGAACGATAAATTTACTTGAAGATATTTTGACTTCTTTGCCAGCATGTTCAAAAGCTACTTTAGTAGCAGCATCTAAGGAACTAGTAAAATAAAGTCTTTCCCTGTAATTATAATCATCTTCAGTTTCATTTTCTAAAGTTACTTCTTCTATCTTTTCCTTTTCAAAAGATGGAATTACATAAGAAAGTAAAAAGGTTAGAACAATTCCTTTGCTTTCTTTAACATATAAAGCTTCTAAAGATCCTTTATTAGAATAAGAGTTTTCTATTTCAATATTTTCATCTATTTCAATAGTACCTCCCCCTATTTTTATATAATAAGGAACTGGTAATATTAAACAAATAGTTATTACAATAGGTAAAAAGAAAGAAATTACTTCTTTAGGATTTTTAAAAAAATTAATAAGTTTGGTTTTTAAGTTTTTAAATTTTGTTTTTATCTTTTTTTCTTCTATCATATTAATCTCTCCAATATAATTATAACAGGAAATTAGGTGAAATATGAAACAAAAGTTATATTCTTTAACAATTATTTTTACTATTATAGTTTTAATTATTAGTATTTTCAGTAAATCTAGTGCTTTAAGTGAGATAGTAAACTTTAGTGTTAATCTATTTATAAAAAATATTTTTCCTTCACTTTTTCCAATGTTTATTATAGCTACAATTTTGGTGGAAATAGATATTCCTAAAGTACTGGGAAACATTTTTAGGAAACCAATGAATTATCTTTTTAAAACCAAAGGCGAAGGAGCTTTTATTTTTTTTATGAGTATGATAACAGGGTTCCCTAGTAGTGCTAAATATATAGATGATTTAATGGAAAAAGATTTATTAACTAGAAAAGATGCTGAAAAGATTTTAATGTTTACTTTTTTTTCTAATCCTTTATTTATTGTTAATACTGTTGGAAATATATTTTTTAAAAATAGTTACTTTGGATTTTTACTTCTTATTTGTCATGTTTTAGGAAATATAGTCGTAGGACTTTGTTTTAGATCTTATAATAAAAGTGTTTTAGTTAATAATAATATTTTGTTTAGAAGTAATTTGAGTTATTTAAATCAAAGAATAAATAATACTAATATATTTAAAGTTTTATTAAATAGTATTAAGAATTCATTAGATATTTTAATGAATATTTTTGGAATTGTTACTTTTGTTTTGATTATTATTAATTTGATATTTAAAGATCCTTCTAGTATTTTATCAATTATGGGAATTGGGTTTACAGAGATGACTACAGGGCTTAAATATTTATCATTGGGAGATTTTGATATAAATATTAAACTTATATTAGCGATGTTTTTTATTTCTTTTGGAGGATTTTCAGTTCATTTTCAAATAATGAGTATTTTAAATAAAAGAAAGGTAAGATATTTACCTTTCTTAATAGCGAGAGTTTGTCATGGTCTAAGTAGTGTAATTATATTAATGTTGATTATGAAAATGGATAGACTATTTTAAAACCATAATTAGTATCGCCATCTATCATATAAAAAGCAAAATTAATAATAAATATACCATCTTCTAAAGTGATATATGGTCTATCATCTTTAGGAGTTGCAGCTTCAGCTTCTCCGCTTCCAGGATCTTCTACTACAACAATATTTCTAACTTCGGAATCTTCAGGATCAGGAAGTGGTTCATAGTAATTATTATAATAGATACCATTTTGTTTTAAAAGGTCATTAGTGATAGTTGGAGTGTTGCCATCTGGATTGTAATTATTAGATGTTGCTTCATTTAATGCGATAACTCGGAATTTAGAATTATTAGTGTCATAATAGTAAACAGCACACGGGAAAATATTTTGACATCTATTGTTTAAAGTTGTTTGTAAAGAGCTTGACACAGTACAAGTGCTTTGATTTCTATTTTGACAAGTCCAACTATTGGCACTTGAGGCTTTTATATAAATTCTATTAGGTTCATCTTTTAAAAGATTATAGTGAATTTCATTATTCATAGTTGATGAATATTCAGTTAAATCTTTGGCTACTTGTTTTTGATCCATTTGAAATTTAACTTCTAAAATTAGATTATATAGTCCTACTACTAAGATGAGTAATAGTGAGAAGGTTACTATTAATTCGACTAAAGTCATTCCTTTATTATTCATTTTGAGTACCTCCTCTTACTATGATTTTATCTGATGCTCCTTGATATTTTACGTAAGTATTAACTCCTTCGGTTGTTATTTCACAAGTATTATCTCCATAGAAGATGTTGCACCATTCAAAGTTGCTACTTGAATTGTTAATGAAATCTCCTTCTACTAGTCCTAGATTAGTACATCCTGAGAAAGCATTAGTACCAATGGTAGTAACACTAGCTGGAATATTAATACTAGTAACTTTACTATTACCACTGAAAGCTTGAGATCCAATTGATTGTAATTTGGAAGTATCAGCGATTATAATTTCTTGTAAATCATTATTATAGAAAGCATTAGTGCCAATGGTTGTTACATTATCTGGAATCGTTATACTTGTAAGTTTAGCACCATTAAATAAATTATTTGAAACTGTTTGATAATTATTATTAGATGGTAAGTTGGCTTCATTTAAAGAAGTATTGTTTCTGAAAGCTCCTTCTCCTATTGTGGTTAAGCTATTTGGAAGCGCAAGATTTGGTATTCGGTTCCCGGCAAAGGCATTAGCACCAATAGTAGTTATTTTTGATCCATCTTCAAAAGCTAGAGAGTCAATACCGGTACTGTAAAAGGCATTTTCTCCTATTTGGGTTACATTAGCTGGAATTGATACTCCTCCAGAAATAGTAGCATCATTAAAGGCATTAGCTCCAATAGTTAAACTGTTAGTAGGATTATTAAGGGTTAAAGAACTTATTTTTACTTTACTAAAACTATTTGTTCCTATAGTTGTAACACTAGCAAGAATTTCTACTGCTATACCAGAGGTATTTGTAGTAGCATTTTGGAATGCTTCATTTCCAATAGTTCTTAAAGCTGTTCCAAAAGTAAGACTAGCAAGTTTTGAGCCTTTAAAAGTCTCAGCAGGAATAATTCTTAAACTTTTAGTATTTATTATTAAACCTGATTTTGAAGTACCACTTCCAGAGAATAAACCAGTTCCCATCGTAGTTATGTTTGAAGTAAAATCAATTTTAGTTAAATTCTTGTTGTTAGCAAAAGCTTCGTCTCCATAAGTTATGCCTCCAGGTAATTCTATTTGAGTTAACTGAGTGTTATAAAAAGCCCTTTGTCCAATAGTTTTTACTCCTTCTCCTATTTCAAATGTTTCTAGTTTAGAGCCTGAGAATGCTTCATTTCCAATACTTTTAACAGTGCTAGGATAAGATATAGCGGTTATAGCAGAACCTTTAAAAACTTCAGCTCCGATGCCTACTACTCTACCAGTTACTGTACCATTTCCAGAGTTAGATTTTACACTAATTCTACTAGATCCAATAGTTACAACATCAGTACATAATTCATTATCATCAGCATAAGAAGTTATTATTATACCTCCCGTTCCATATTCTCCAGTAAAACATTCACTTGGAGTATTATAATCAGATAGAATTGGGGTTGTGGCATAACCGTAGTTTTTGGTTTTTATAATTAAACGATAAAGTTCCATATTATCTTCAGCATTAGCTCCAGTATAAATAGAGTTTTTATAAGTTGGTAAATAGTTGATATAATTTTTCAAGCTATCTTTATTATAATTACTTTTAGCATTAGTTAAAATATATTTAGTTATTGCTATTTCTTCAATACCATAGTTTTCAATTAGTTTTTCTAAGGTTTCTCTATTTGAAGAAAGTTGGCTTAAAATTTTAGTGTTATTTTTGCCATAAACTTCGAATACTCCATTTCCCGAACTAATTCCAGAATTTATAGTGTTTTTTAAAGTTGCTCCACTACTTGATTCTAAAGCTGTTTTATACATCTTTCTTATATAATGAGAAGCATACTGTGCTGTTACGTTATTATAACTTATTCTATTTTCATATTCTGCTAGAAGGGGTAAGTAATTAGCAAAAAGCATAGAAAAAATTCCTAAAACAATTATACAGACTGCTAAAAGTTCTGCCATAGCAAAGCCTTTACTATTTTTTAATAATTTTCTCATTATTACTCACCTTCTACTTGCTTATTTTCCAAAACTATTATATAATACTTTTAGAATAAATTCTAGTATTTTAGATAAATATGAAATTATTTTACAAATAAAGAGAATAAAGGGGAAGATTCTTATGATGCGAGAGTTTAATTTTACAACTACTCCAATTGTAGATATTGTAAATGATATAATTATTGATTCGGTTTTAAGAAATGCCAGTGATATTCATTTCGATCCAGCTGAAAAATATTTAAAAATCAGAATTAGAATCGATGGTGAACTTCGAGATTATGCTATTATTGATAACAAATATAAAAGAAATCTTACTACTAGAGTAAAACTTTTAGCAGGAATGAATATTACGGAATCTAGACTTCCTCAAGATGGAGCGATTAAAAGTGTTATTCAAGGAAAAGATTTGGATTTGCGTGTGTCTTCACTTCCTACTAGTTTTGGAGAAAAGATAGTTGTCAGAATTCTTGATTATTCGATGAGTTTGCAAGGTATTGAGTATTTAGGTTTTACTAATGAAAACTATAATATAATCATGGATATGTTAGCTAGTCCCAATGGAATTATATTAATTACTGGGGCAACTGGTTCTGGGAAATCTACTACTGTTTACTCAATGCTACAAAAATTAAATAAAGAAGAAACTAATATTATTACTGTTGAAGATCCCGTAGAAATGAGTATTGAAGGACTTAACCAAGTTCAAGTTAATTCGGAAATTGGACTTGATTTTGCGACTGTACTTCGTTCTATTTTAAGACAAGATCCAAATGTTGTAGTAATTGGAGAAATTCGTGATAGTGAAACAGCTAGAATTGCGATTCGTGCTTCAATTACTGGGCATTTAGTTTTATCTACACTTCATACCAATAACTCTCTTACTACTATTGAAAGACTTATTGATATGGATGTTGAAAGATATTTACTTTCTTCTTCTTTGAAAGGAATTATTTCTCAAACTTTAGCTAAGAAGTTGTGTCCTAATTGTAGGGTTCAAAGACCTGCTACTGACATGGAAAAAACTTTATTTAAAAAAGTTTTAGGAGTAGATATTGAATATACTTATGATACAGGAAGATGTGATCATTGTCATAATGGTTATACTGGAAGAATAGCGCTTCAAGAGGTATTGATGATAAATGATGAAATAAGAGAAGCAATTAATCAAAATATTGATCGTGTCGAACTTAGACATTTAATATATAAGAAAAATGTTAAAACTTTGCTTCAAGATGGACTTATAAAAGTACTTGAGGGAATTACTGATTTAAAAGAAGTATTAAGATTAGTGGACTATGATGAAAGTGATGATATTTTTAGTGCTTCGAACAATTTAGAATATAACAAAATTAATAATAATACTTCGGTTATGAATTCTAATGTAATTACTAATGATGTTACTAATCAAGTAAACAATGAGAATAATAATATGGTTAATACTATATTAGAACCAACACCAAATAATATTAATGAAAACTTAGTTAGTGACAATAACAATATGGCTAATAATGTTGTAGCTGTTCCTAATTATAATACTAATCAAGAAGCTCCTTTAAATAATGAGATAATTGAACCGAGTGATAACAATAATATATTTAATAATACTAATGAGGGTAATTTGTTTGAAGATAATGTGTTTAATTCATTAAGAATTAATAATAATACTAGTGCTAATACTGATACTGATAATACTAGTCAAAATACTTCTGGTGGTACTAACTATACTAATAATTTGATAAATTTAATTGATAATGAGTTAAAGGGTTAAAAAAAGACTTTAACTCTTTTTTTACATTTTTAAAGGGTTAAAATCTATATCTAATTTAATATTTTTATCATTATAGAATCTTTCGTTTAGAATTTGAAGATATTTTTTTATATTGTTTATATCTTTGTATTTAATAATGATTTGAAAACGATATTCATTATTTAATTTAAAGATATTAGCTAGAGATGGTCCTAGAATAATTTCTTTAGTTATTTCATTTTTTAGATAAGTGCTTATTTTTTGACTCATTTTGCTAGCCATATCATAGTTCTTGGAAGATATTTTTAATAAGCAAAGATGATAAAATGGTGGATAACCAAGTTTTTTTCTTATTTTAATTTCTTCGTTATAAAATTTTAAATAATCATTATCTTTAGAATATTTAATAGCATAATGATCAGGATTAAAAGTTTGGATTAAAACTTTACCTTTCTTTTTTCCTCTTCCACTTCTTCCAGAAACTTGATTTAATAATTGAAAGGTTATTTCACTACTACGAAAATCTGGAAAATTTAGACTGGTATCAGCATTAATTATTCCTACTAAAGTAACATTTTCAAAATCTAGTCCTTTGGCTATCATTTGGGTTCCTAATAAAATATTATATTCTTTATTTTTAAAAGCTTGGATAATATTTTCATGGGCATTTTTTTTAGTGGTAGTATCAATATCCATTCTAATAATATGAGATTCTGGTATTAATTTTTGTAAGGCTTCTTCTACTTGCTCAGTACCTAGACCATATTCAGTATATTTTTCATGGCAATTAGGACAAGTTAACTCTTTTTTCTTAGCATAGCCACAGTAATGACATCTAAGCATATTGGAGCTTTTATGAAAAGTTAAACTTATATCACAATTAGGACAAGTTTCGGTGTTTTTACAATTTTTACAAGTTACAATATTAGAGTACCCTCTTCTATTTAAAAATAAAATTACTTGTTCATCTTTAGAAATAGTAGTTTTTATTTCTTTGATAAGTTCTTCGGAAAAGTAATCATTGGTCTTTTTAAATTCTTTATTCATATCAATTAGTTTGATAGTGGGATTTTGACCATTATATCTTTCTGTTAATTCTAATAAGGTGTAAATACCTAGTTTAGCTTTCGTAAAACTTTCCATAGAAGGTGTGGCACTTCCTAAAATAAGAGGACAATGATGATAAGCGCTTCGCCATTTGGCAATATCAATAGCATTATATTTAGGACTGTTTTCTTGTTTATAACTTTGAGTATGTTCTTCATCAATTATGATTAGACCAATGTTTTTAAGGGGGGCAAAAATAGCACTTCTAGCACCGATTACAATATCAACTTTTCCTTCATTTATTTTGCGCCATTCATCATATTTTTCTCCAGGAGAAAGTTTACTGTGAAGAACTGCTATGTTTTCAAAATAAGAAGTGAATTTAGTTATTATTTGAGGGGTAAGAGAAATTTCTGGAACTAAGAATATAGCAGTTTTACCTGTTTTTATTACTTCTTCAATTAATTTCATATAAACATTAGTTTTTCCGGATCCTGTTATTCCCCAAAGAAGAAAGGTTTCGTTTTTATTAAGACTTTGCTTTACTTTAGTAAAAACTTTTTGTTGCAAGTTATTAAGAGTAAAGTTTTCTCTTTCTTGCTCTTTTAGATTATAGCGATAAACCTCTTTTTCTTCAAGAATAATAATATTTTTATTTAAAAGGGTTTTGGTACTACTTGGAGAAATATTATCTAAATCTTTTTTTAAAACAAGATTTTTAGTTTTTAAAAGTTCGATTATTTGTTGTTGTTTTTCATTAAATTTATATTTTGATAAATCTAAATTTTTATTTAGTTTAAAATATTTATCTTTTTTAATATTAAGAGAGGTTTTATGACTAGCTTTTAAGGCTTTAGGAAGCATAACTTGATAAGAAGACATTAAAGAAGATAAGGTTGTGTTTTTGATATATTTTCCTAATTTTAATAATTCTTCATTTAAGATTGGATAAGAATCTACTACTCTAATTACTTCTTTTAACTTTTCTAGTTCTTTATATTCTTTAGAAGTAGATATTTTCATAACAAAACCTTCGAGTAGTTGTTTTCCAAAAGGAACTTCTATTCTCATACCGACTTTTATCTTATTTTCTAGATCTTTTGGAACTTTATAAGTAAAAGTTTTTTCTAAAAAAACATGAGAAAGTTCTACTAGACATTCACAAATCATAGGGACCTCCTTTTATTTAAGTATAACATAAAAAGAATACCTTTAGTATTCTATTTTTGGCAATTAGGACAATAGTAACTACTACGTCCATTTATTTTATCTTTCTTAATAATACTATTACAACAAGGACATTTTTCTCCTTCTTTTAGATGGACATTTAAATTATTTTGAAAAAGTCCGGTTACACCTTCTTCTGAAGTATAACTTCTTATAGTAGTTCCTCCTTCTAGAATAGCTTTAGAAAGAATTGTTCTAGTGTTTTCAATTATGCTTTGACATTCTTTTTTAGTTAATTCTTTGCCTTTTTTATGAGGATTTATTTTACTTTTAAAGAGTATTTCATCAGCATAGATATTACCTATTCCAGTAATTATACTTTGGTCTAGAAGAAGAGTTTTAATAGGAATAATTTTATTTTTATATTTAGACAGTAAATACTCTGTAGTTAGATTAGTATCCCAAGGTTCTAAACCTAAATCTTTAATAATACTTTCTTCTAGTTTATCTTTTTTTACTAAGTACATTTTTCCAAATTTTCGAACATCTTTATAACGTAGTTCAAATTCATTATTTATATTAAAAACTACTAATTCATGTTTTTCTAATTTAGAATTAAGATCTCGGTATAAATATTTTCCTTCCATTCTTAAATGACTTAATAAGTAATAATCATCTAAAACAAATATCAACCATTTACCTCTTCTTTTTATATCATTTATAGTTTGATTTTTAATATTTTCTATTACTTCATTTATATTTTGGTCTTTAAAAACATTGTTATGAAGAATAGTTAAGTCTTTGATATTTTTTCCTTTTAACTTTAAAAGAAGAGCTTTTCTTACTGTTTCTACTTCTGGTAATTCGGGCATATAATCACTTCCTTATTTGGCTTCATACCAATTATACCCCATACCAATATCAACTTTCAATGGTACTTTTAATTTATAAACATTTTCCATATTATCTTTTACTATTTTAGTAACTTTTTCTATTTCATCATTAGGGCAATCTATTAAAAGTTCATCGTGAACTTGAATTATTAGTTTAGCTTTTAAATTTTGTTTTTTTAGTTCATTATGAATATTTATCATAGCTATTTTAAAGATATCTGCTGCTGTTCCTTGAATTGGAGTATTAAGAGCCATTCTTTCACCTTGAGATCTAGCCATAAAGTTAGTGCTGTTAATTTCTTCGATTACTCTTACTCTACCAAATAGAGTTTTAACATAACCATTAAGATGAGCATCATCTTTTACTTTATTCATGTAATCTTTGATACCTGGATAAGTCTCTAAATAGTTATCAATAAATTTTTTAGCTTCTTTAAAATCTACTCCTAAGTCTTCTGATAGTCCAAAGCTACTTATGCCATATAAAATTCCAAAGTTAACAGCTTTAGCATTTCGTCTCATGGCTTTAGTTACTTGTTCTTTTGGTACTTTATAAATATCCATGGCAGTTTTAGTATGAATATCTAAATCATTGTTAAAAGCTTCAATTAAGTTACTAGCGTTAGACATATGAGCAAAAACTCTTAATTCTATTTGGGAATAATCACTAGTTATAATAGTGCTCTCTGGGCTTGAGATAAAAGCTTTTCTAATTAACTTACCATACTCTTCTCGGACAGGGATATTTTGAAGATTAGGACTAGTACTAGAAAGTCTTCCTGTTCTAGTTAAAGTTTGATTAAAAATAGTATGAATGCGGCCATCTTCTTTGATGTAATCAATTAAGCCTACGATATAGTTGGAATAAAGTTTAGTAAGAGTGCGATATTCTAAAATTTTTCTTACTATTTCATAATCTGTTAATTTGTTTAAAATATCAACACTAGTTGAATAACTTTTATCATTTTTAATTCTTTTAGGATAAGGAATTTGTAAATCTTCAAATAATACTTTTCCTAACTGTTTAGGGCTCATGATGTTAAAATCTTTGGTTCCCGCTAGAAAATAGATATGATTTTCTAGTTCAGTTACTTTAGAAGAAACTTCTTCTTTCATTTTTAAAAGAAATTCTTTATCTATTTTTACTCCAGTATATTCCATATCAATTAGAACATAAGTAAGAGGAAGATCCATCTTTTCATATAAGTCTAAAGAGTTTTGGTTTTTTAATTCTTCGTAAAATTTATTTTTATTATCGTAGATAAATTTAGCTTTACTAACCATATTGGGTTTTAGTTTAGACCCATACTTTTTTTTCTTTTTTAAAATATCTTCACAAGGCATAGCATTAAATCCACAGATATTCATAAGATATGAAACATCATCTTTGATAGGATAATTTAAAATATAAGATTCAATCATTAAGTCCTCTATTTTATTGGTTAGAGTGATATCATTATATTTAAAAATTATATATAGTTTCTTTAAATCATAAGTATAAAGAGTAACATCAGGATTTATTTTTATATTTTTGATATCAATTGGATCTACGAAGAAATTTCCTTTATCATTGGAAATTGTAATTCCTAATAACTTTTTATCATGATAATTACCTTCAGTTTCGATATAGATACTACTGTCGGTATCAATAGTTATATTGGTTACTTCGTTATAAGTTATAGTTTCTTCTTCCTCTTCTTTAATATTTAACTTTTTTAAAAGGGAAAAGAATTCATATTCTTTTAAAAGAGGTACTAGTTTAGGAGTAATTCCTTTATAGCTTATTTTATCTAAGTCTTTGTCAATAGGAACATCTTTGTAAATAGTAGCTAGTTTTTTGGAGAAAAAAGCATCATCTTTATTTTCGATAAGTTTTTCCTTAGTTTTTCCTTTTATTTCTTCAATATGATCATAAAGATTTTCTAGTGTTCCATATTTTCTAATTAAATTAAGGGCTCCTTTTTCGCCAATTCCTTTGACGCCGGGGATATTATCACTAGAGTCTCCCATAAGGCCTTTTAAATCGGTTATTTTTTCTGGAGTAAAACCATACATATCAATAAAGGCTTGTTTATCAAGGCGAATGAAATCATTCATTTTTAATAGTTTTACTTCATTATCATCAGAAATTAGTTGTAATAAGTCTTTGTCACTACTAATAATAGTAGAGATAAAGTCTTCTCTTTTATCGACTTCTTTAGCAAATGTTCCAATTATATCATCAGCTTCGTAATCGTCTATTTCAAAGCAAGGAATACCCATAGCTTTGGCTATTTCTTTAGCAACTGGAAATTGTTGTTTTAATTCAAGAGGAGTTTCTTTACGGCCTTTTTTATAATCATCATACATTTCATGTCTAAATGTTTTGCCTTTATCGAATGCTATAGCCATATATAAAGGTTTTTCTTCCGTTATTATTTTGTTTAACATATTAATAAAACTATATAAGGCATTAGTAGGAAATCCTTTAGAATTTCTAAGTAAAGAACCTTTATAGGCTGTGGCATAATAACTTCTAAAAAGAAGATTGTTTCCATCAATTAAAATTACCTTTTTCATACTACATCACCATATATATTATAAAACAAAAAAGAAATATATACAAATTTAATCTTTACCAATTTTTGGTAATTTTTTTATCAATATTATTTTAATAAGTTTTTTATGGCAAGAAAAAAAGACCTTTAAGTCTTTTAGAAATTACAACAAGAACCACATTGAACATGTTCACATACATTTTCTTCACAGCATGAATAATCTGGTTGATATGTATGTTTAAAAACATGATGATTAATTATTCTAGTTCTTATTGGGCATACATGTCCTTGCCCTTTTTTGTGATATTTTAACTTTTAACTGCTTTATTTATTTCATCAAATAGTGCTAGACAATTTTGATAATCAGAATTTTTTAAATCTATTAAAATTTTTTCTACTAAGCCATGACCATTATTTAATTTGGAAATTGCTCCGATAAATTTAGCTGCTTTATGATAATTTTTCTGTTCTTACCAGCTTTTAAAATATTATAAAATTCATCTATAAAGTAACTAGATAATTCATTATTATATTTACCTTTTAATATTTCTATATTATCTAATAATAAATATCTATAATTACTATCAATTGATAAATTTCATATTTTCCATCCTACTTATTTTCAATCATCACTTCTTCATCAACATATTTATATGATAAAGCATTATCTTTACTAACTACACTTCGCTTTAAATTCTTTTCAATGTCCACACGAGCTACTTTAGCAGCATGTCCTCCCATTTTAGCAACTTTTTTATTTTGTTCTAAACCTAAAGGTCTATGCTCTATAGCAAGTTCACGGGTCGCTATTTCTCCTAAATCAGCAAGAGCCACTTCAATATCTGTCATATTATCTCTTAAGGATTCTTTTCTAAGCCCTTTATGTTGTTTATATTGTTTGGCAGTGAAGCCAGACCATTCTTTGTATATTTCATTAGTAAGTATTGCATAATCAACTTCTTCAGTTACACCATTACTATTCCATATATCGGTTAATTTTTTCCTATCTTGAATTCCTTTAATTCGCTTAATAATCCAATCTTCATCATATCCTTTAGCACGGTATGTATCTATTGCTCTTTGAACAGTTATTGAAGGATCAAATACTTCATCTATTCTTTCTCTTCCTAATCTAGCTAACCATAATTTCATTGGTTCCGCATTAGGACTAGGAATAGATTCAATTATTCTAAACATACCTTCAATATCAACAACATCAGTCAAACGATATTTGCCGTCTTGAGCTTTTAATTTCAACTGGTCACAATTTGTGACCGTTTCATTGCCTTCTTTTTTTAATCTTGATTTTAATGAGTTCCAATAATGTCTAGGGTCTTTACTATCTATTAACGCAGTAACAATATCTACTACACTTATATAATACTTTCCCTCTTTTTTGTTCCATACTGTTCTAATTGTCTTATCATTAAACATCTTATTTATTAAATGCATTTGTGTTTCTTTCATCTTTAGCAAGTCTCCTCTTTATTTAGCATTTTACAAGATACATTATACCAAACATTTGTTCTCTATTCAAGACTATTATTAAAAGTTAAGTTAATATTAATTTTTTTATCCTCAAATATTTCTACTTTATCAATTAAATTAACTATTAAATCTCTACTTGGATTTTTAAGTTTTAAAAAATTATCAATATATTTATCAATAGCCTTTTGTTTTTCTATAGAGTTAATTTCTTCTTTCTTTTGGTTGATTAAATTATCATATTCAGATTGCAACTGTTTTAAATTCATTTCTAATTTTTCTTTAATCCTAAAAAATCTTTCTTCATCGATTACTTTATTTAGCTTGTCAAAATATAATTCGTCTAAACTTTTATTTATATTCTCTATTTTATTTTTAAGATTAGTTATCTCATTTTTGTTACTATTTTTGTTACTTTTAATTTTATTATTTACACTTTCTGTTATTTTGTTTTTGTCGATATACTTTTTACAAGTATTTTTTAGTGCTTCTAAAACTTCTTTTTCTAAATTATCATAATTATTGCAATGTCCTGTACAAAGTTTTTGTTTTCTATAAGTTCTATAGTAATTACATACTGTATAACAAAGATTATTAGATTTTTTTCTAGGGCCTACTGATATTCTGTGTCCACAGTCACCACAGTATAAAAGTCCATCTAATAGATGATGTTCTTTTTTTTCAATTCTACCTACAGACTTAGGTATTAATTTTTGAACCTTAGCAAATGTTTCTTTATCTATGATTGCTTCGTGGGTATTGTGTACTACAATATAATTACTTTGGTTGTTTGGTACTACTTTCTTTACTTTATAATTTACTTTTACTCTTCGATGTTGAACTAAATCCCCTGTATATATTCTGTTGGTAAGAATATCTCTAATTGTGGAAGAATGCCACTTTCCAAACTTGTAATTATATTTATTACACCAGTTGAAGTCATAATACTGGGCTGGAGTTTTAATTTTCAGCGAAGTTAATTTTTGAGAAATTTTGAAAAAAGTTAATCCTTCCAAAGCTAAATTATAAATTGTTTTTACAACTTTAGCTTGTTCTTTATCAATGATTAAGTGATTCTTATTATTAGGATCTTTTTTATACCCGTATGGAGCTCGTCCTCCGACATACTTCCCTTCTTTCATTTTGGCAGTTAAACTAGCTCTTATCTTTTTTGATATATCTTTAGCATACATATCATTCATAATTGCTTTAAAAGGCGCGATATCACTATTACCATTATCTAAATAGGTATCAATATTATCGGTTAAAGCAATATATCTTACACCTTTTTCTGGAAAATATTTTTCAATTAAATTACCAGTTCCTATGTAATCTCTACCAAGTCTTGACATGTCCTTAGTAATAACCATATTAACTTTTTTTAATTCAATATCATTTATTAATCTTTTAAAAGCTGGTCTATCAAAATTAGTTCCAGAATAGCCATCATCGATGTAAATATCATATACTCTTATATTGTTTTCTTTGGTATACTGCATTAGAAGATCTTTTTGATTAGTTATACTTTCACTTTCAAGAAGTTTGTCATCGTCTTCTCTAGATAATCTAATATATAATGCTGCACTAATGATATTGGTGCTTTCCACATTAAACACTTGTACTTCCTTTTTGGATAGAATTTTTAGTACAGCTTAATATTAAATTGGAATTATCAAAATTATAATTTTCTTTCTCTAATTCTTTTAAGATTACTTCTTCAAATATATGATTGATATCCTCTTTGCCGTAGAAAATATTAATTTGATATTTCATGGCGTGCTCCTTTCATACAAAAAAATAAGTCATTTAATTTTATGACTTACATTTTATTTATAGGAAAAAAATAACAAAGTTTTAGGAATTTGTATAAAAATAGAACATATTTAGGATATTTGTAATTTTTTAGATAATTATTTAGTTTTTTTAGAAGTATTCATTATATTTTTAAAATATAGAAATGAAACAACAAGAGTAATTTTGTTATAAACTAAATAAACAGTAGTTTTTGATGATTCTATAAATTACTAAGCTTTATGAATATCATAGATATTACATCTATCTCTTTCTTTCATAAAAAAAACTAGTTATATTACAAACTAATTTTTTATTTGCTACATTAAGTTAAGATATATATTTTTCTATATCTGTTATATTGTTAACAATATTATATAGTTTTTCTCTAGGATATAAATCAAATTTATCATAATACTGTTTATTAAATTGATTGATTATATTATCATAAAAACCATTGATGTTTACTATGATAATTTTTTTGTTATGCTCCCCTAGTTTTTTATTTTAAATAGAAGTCATTAATTCAGATAATGTGCCGTAACTACCTGGCATAATAATTGTTAAATCTCCAGTATTAACTAGATATTTTAATTGTTCACTGGCATTTGCTACTTCTATCTGTTTATCTGATTCAAGTGACTTTAACATACCGTAGTTGTTTTTAGGTAAAACAGATATTATTTTACATTTATTTTTTTTAAATGTTTTATAAAGTATTCCCATCATACCTTCATCTGATGATCCAAAGAGTAAGGTACAATGTTTTTTACATAAAATATTAGCTAATTTTTTTGTCTCTTCTAAATATATACTATCTATAGTAGTTGCACTACTACATCCTACAAAAATAACCATATACTACTCCTATTAATCAGTATTTAAAATTATAATTTTATACTTTAATTATATCACGTATAATGTTCAGTTTACTAATCTAATAATAATATTCTAATAATAATCTCACTACTCTTTCATGCATATATTCAGATTCGTATTCATCATTATATAATAAATCTAATGTTTTATTATTAAAAGGTTTTAAATAGTATTCTAAAGCTTCATCTTTTTCAAAATAGTTTTCATATTCATATTCACTATCTAATTGATAAATATACTTAAAATATTTTTGATTTTCGTTTAAGTATTCAGAAAGAACATCAAACTTATCATTAAAATCTATTATAATTTTAAGTGTATCTGTACTTTCTTCATTTATTAGCGCTCTAATATCAGAAATTTCTATATCTTTTTCATTTATCTGAAATTGGGCATTCCCTAAATGATACAAGTTTTCTAAAATCTTTATAATATTATCTTCATACATAGCATAATTTCTTAATCTATATGTTTCTATTTCAAAATAATCATTGCCGTTTAATATAACATTTACTTCTTTTGGATAAAAATTACATGCTTCGTCATAGTTTTTATATAAACATAAATTTAAATATTCTTCTTCTATATTATCATTAGCATTTGAGTCTATATCTGACAAAACACTAGTAATTCTATAAAAAGCTGAATAATTGGCACTATAATTTGAGAGCTTGTCATCGCTTTTTATACCTGCATAAAATGCACAAAATTCTGCTTCGCTTTCTTTCATAATCCCTTTGATATGACAAAACTCATGAGTAATAGTATTAAGTAAATGTATGTTATTTTGATTTTTATCTACCATAACGCTATAACCTTTAATGTATCCTAAAGAACTACCATCATCTTCACTTAACTCTTTTTCTGATAAATATCCCACTTTATCTGGATATAAACCTTTTAAAAATTTTAATTGAGATGAAACCCCTATTAGATCTTGTGTTGCTCTATCAACTAAATTATTGTTGTAAATAATTTGGCCATTATCTCTAGTAAAATCGTCTGACATTTCAATAAGTTCATCTTTAAAATAATTAGCAAGTTCTATCAAATCTTTTTCATTATAACTCTTTTCTACATTATCAGGAAAATATTTATAATTAATTTGTGGTTCACCATAAGTAACAAAATCTAGAATAAAAATAACTACTATTATTAAACTAAGGCTACATAAAATACGATTTATAATATTATAATAAGCATTTCTTTTTTTAAAACTAATTCTAGTAGTATTTTTTAATATTAAAATTAGTAGTATCTGTATAATTAATACTATTATTACTATTTCATAAAAATTGCTAGCTAAAAAAGGTGAAAAATCTAATAAAGCAAATATAAAACCATTAATACTGTTTACAATATTAATCCATAAAAATTCATGAAGTGGTGGAATAAAAAACGATAAAATAACTATGATTAAAGTAAAAGCTAAAACTATGTTCCATACTAAGTTAAATTTCTTAGTGGTTTTATCAAAATACAATTTTTTTTCTTCTTTATTATTATATACTTTTTTCATAAGAACACCTTTCAAATCCAATTACAACTTAATCATAGCACGTATAACGTTGAGCGTAAAGATTTTAAGATTAATGTTTTGATTATTTTCATACTTCATAGCTTATTACTGCTCATTAACATGGCATTTACAAATTAATTTTTTCAGAATATCATAATATAAAGTTAACGATGGAACAATAAAAAAGCGAAAACACTATTCTCAAAATTATCATATTTTGATTAGTAATAAAAATACTTAAAACGATCTGTTAGTTAAACATCTCTCTTAATTTAATCAAATCTTTTAGAACATCATTTTTTAATATTACATCATTAGGAAACTTTGGTAACAAACGTAAATTTGCCTCTAAATTATAAATTTTATTTCTTATATTAAAGTCATGTATAGCAAATATTTCCGGATACATTTCCCTAAAATATGGTTCTATCATTTTATAATCTTCAATATTAACAAATTTCGCTTCTTCTTCACTTGCGTATTTTAATGGATTTTTACACATTCTCAAAAAAATATCTAATTCATAATCGATTGGAGCATACATGGAAGTCTCAAAATCAATTAATTTTAAATTTTTATTTTCATCTACTATAATATTATCAAAATGTATATCAGAGTGTATTAATCTAAAATCATCTGACTTTAAATATTTATCCATATTAGTTAAAATATATTTAAAAAGTTTTAACTCTGATAAAGAAAATAAATTTTTATTTCTACAAAAATTTAAGCTTTGATTTATTTTGTTTTTCATATATTTTGCCCAATCATATCTATTACCTTTTATTGAATGAAAAGTCTTCATTAAATCTACTATTTTCTTTATTATTAACTTTCTTTCTTCTTCGTTTAATTCATGCCAAACATTATACAATGTCTTTCCTCTGATAAATTCTATAACAATATATGAATAATCTTCTTTTTCTTTAGCAATATGGTATAAATAAATTTTAGGTATAAACTTATTATTTTTATTATGATTATAAAAAGAAATCTCATTTTTAAATTTTTCTTCATTATCTTTATTATTACATATTTTAACAATATATTTATTATCTACTAAAAACAAAGAATTAGTAAAACCGGCATTTATTTTTTTCACAACACTATCATTTCTAAAAATATTTGTATTATTTAAAATTTTCTCTAAAAATTTTTCCATAAATTTCTCCTGTTTTAAAATATATCATTATTTATCTTTATTTTCTTTATCAATTCATCAACGTATTCACTTTTTACTTTTTTGTACTCTTTTCTATTTTTAATTCCACTCCTTAAAAGCTTAAGTTTAAAATCTGAGTACTTTTTAGCTTCGGTTTTGTTGTCAAGTAAATAATCTCTAAAATATAAAAATTGTTTATATCTATCACTATTCATTATAACTAGATGAATATGTATATCTCCAGATGTGGTTTCTTCTTTTTTAGAAGCAAAAAATTTATATATATTATTATTGTCTTGTTTGGTATGATAACCCAATTCTGATAACTTATTTGAAACAGCTTTAAATTCTTGATTGCTTTTTGCTCCTATTAAAATATCAATTATATTTTTACCATACATATTAGGAATAGCAGTAGAGCCAACATGGTGAATATCTAATTCATCAGATATATTTCTTTTTAAATGATTGTATACTTTTTTATATAATCGCTTATTTCTTTCAAAATTTTGTTTTTGTAAAACTACTATATTATCACATCCTTAATGCAATTAAAAAGTGTCACTTAACAGATACAATAACTTTTTGGGTGACGCCTTTCATAATAGAAATATTTAAAAATAAAGTTTTAAGCAATATCAAAAATATGCTAGATAAATCTCTAAATATGATTGTCTAGCTTTTTATTTTTTTGATTTTTACTGTTTAGACGATAATTTAATTCCCATAAAGCATTTTTATTACTGTCCCATTTTAATTTTTTATTTGCTTCTTCAAAGTTAAGCCACTCCATTTTGTTAT
>URXR01000020.1 GCA_900551925.1 uncultured Mycoplasmatota bacterium
CCATAGTAGTCATTAAGATTTCACTTTGAATATTTTTATTTATTGTTATCATTTTCATCACTTACTTTCTTTATAGTCCTTCTTTATTTTACCATATTTTGGAACATAAAAAAAGTAAGGATAGTAAGCTTTTATTTTGGACTATAAAGCATCCTTACGTATTAATTATATTATAAATTTTATAAAAAGAAAAGACTATTAACATAATTTACTTTGTCAACAGTCTGAGGATAAATTTAATTTATCCTTTTTCTTTGTCTTGAATTAAATTCATATCTATTATATAATATTAATATCATAAAGGAGGCCCATAATGGACAACGGTACATTATATATAGAAAAACCAAAAAAAAATAAAAAAAATATTATCATAAATATTATTTCAATTATTCCCTTAATATCAGCAATTTTATTAATGGCTAGTATATATTTAATAAGTGGTGTCGAAAACACTATTAGGTATATAGCAATGATTCTTATTTTTATTATAAACATTGTTATAATACTTTTTTTAAGAAAACTTGGTAGAAAAGATAAAAAATCTAAATTTACTCTCTTTATTGTTTTATGTCTTGTTTTAGCATTTTTAGAGCTTTTAGTAGGATTCTTTATCTATAAAACTTACAGTACGCTAAATAACATGAATAAAGATGCAATTACCTATACCACCGTAATAGCCACTAAACAAGATAGCAACTTAGAAAAAATAACTGATTTAGAAAATAATAAAATTGGTATAGTAGTAGATGAAACATCTATTGATGGTTATATCATTGGTTTAGAAATAATCGATGAAGAAAATCTAGAAAAAAATAATGAAATAGTAGAATATACTGATTTTTCATCTTTGGTTAAAGATCTATATAGCGATGAAATTGATGCTATGATAATTAGTAAAAATTATCCTAGTATGTTCCAAAGTATCAATGAATACAAAAATATTGAAAATGAAACTAAAACAATATATGAAAAATCAAAAACTCTAACTAAAGATGAAATTGCTGAATATACTGGCGATGAAATGTTAAACTTTAATACTTCTGATAAAATTGATAAACCATTCACTGTTCTAGTCATGGGAATTGACTCTACTGTTGAAACCTTAGATAAAAATGCTACTGGTAATGGAGATGCTCTAATGCTTGTAACTTTTAACCCTGACACTTTAAATGCCACTATTCTTAGTATTCCCCGTGATACCTATGTCCCAATAGCATGCTTCGAAAATCAAAAAGAAAACAAAATAACTCATGCTGCTTGGAATGGCGAAAGTTGTATGATAAAGACCATTGAAAACTTCACTGGAATTAATATTGATTATTATGTAAAAATTAATTTTCAAGGTGTTATAAAACTAGTCGAAGCCTTAAATGGTATCAAAGTTGATGTCCCTCTAGAATTTTGTGAATCAAACTCTAAACGTTCAACTAGTTCAGAAAATCTAATCTGCTTAGAAAAAGGTACACAAACCCTAAATGGTGAACAAGCTTTAGCGTTAGCTAGACATAGAAAAACTTTAACTACTGGAGACTTACAAAGAGGAGTAAATCAACAACTTGTAGTGCAAGGTATATTAAATAAATTAAAAAGTGTTAAAAGCGCTAATCAACTTCTAACAATTCTAGACACTATAAGTAATAGTATGGATACTAATTTTACTACTAAACAAATCCTATCATTCTATGATATTGCTAAAAATTTATTCCTTACTAGTACTAGTGATAATCTTATTAACATGCAACAATTATATCTATCTGGAGAAGGACAAATGATTTATGATGAAGGCATGGGAATGGTACTTTATAACTACATCTTAAACGAACAAAGTTTAGAACAAATAACAACAATTATGAAACAAAACCTTGGTTTAGAAAGTGCTGAACCAATCAAAAAAATGGACTTTAATATTGCTGACCCTTATAAATCAGAAACAATTGGCTCTGATGTAACTGAAGCAACAAAAACCTATTCATTACTTCCTAACTTTATCGGAGAAAGCGAAAGTTATACTACTGGTTGGTTATCTAGTAATGGTGTATCTTATAGTATTGTTACTTCTGATGTTTCATCAGGATCAGGATATTATGACGGACAAGTAATAGATCAAAGTCTTCCTGAAGGCAAAAGATTAGATTTAATTTCAGGAGCAGTAACTATCACTGTAGCTAATGTTATCGAAGAAACTGCTACTCCTACTACTCCAAGTAACCCAACTACCCCAAGTACTACTCAGCCTGAAGAAACCGAAGAGGAAGAAGAAGAACCAAACACACCAATCACACCTGACCCTGATCCACCTGAAGAGCCTATTCCAAACCTACCATCTGATACATAATAAGAAAAAGTACTAAACTACTTTCTGTTTAGTACTTTTTAAATTTCTAAAATAACAGTAATTATCATTGGTACTGAACCAGTAACTTCATTAAAATAGCTACCAAGTCTTTCCCTAATTTTTACTTTAATTCCTGTAAAATCAACCTTTCTCCCAGAAATACATTCCTCTATTACCTCTTTAGATATCTCTTCACTTCTAGAAATAATATCTAAATTATCCTTAACATAGATAAAACCTCTTGTAAGTATCTGTGGATTAGCAATAATTTTCTTTGTTTTTCTATCGATTGTAGCACTTACTATAACAATACCATTCTTTGATAAAAGTTCACGATCTTTTAATACTAAATCCCCAATATCATCAGATTTATTACCATCTATCAATAACTCATCTGCTTCAATTATATCAGTCTTATCTTGAAGTTTTCCATCAATAAAGGTTGCAACTTCTCCATTTAACTTTAAAATTATATTTTCCGGAACAATACCAGCTTGCTCTGCTACATTAGCATTCATATATTGATAACGATATTCTCCTTTAATTGGAAAATAATACTTAGGATTCATTAAATTAATCATTTGCATTAAATCCTCACTAGAAGGATGATGAAGTAAATGATTTTTAAAAGGAAGTGTAACAACATCAACGTCAAGTCTAGATAAATCATCCATTATTTTAGCAATTTTCTTTTCATTACCTGGATAAACAGGTTCTGATACAAAAACTGTATCCCCTTCCTTTAAAGAAATATACTTATCATAACCATTTATAATTTTTTCTAAAGAAGCATAAGATTTCTCTTTATCATCAGAAATTAAAATAACTACATCTTTATCATTAACATTAGATAAATCTCCAAGCATTTCATTATCGAAATGTAAATAATTAAATTCATTAGCATATTTTACTAATTGTTGAAGTCTTTTTCCCATCAAAACTAATTTTCTCTTTGTTCTAGCAACTTGATCAAAAATTTCTTGAATTCGATAAACATGTTCTGGAAAAATACTAATAATAATTCTTTCATCAGTCTGATTTAAAATATCCCAAACTTCTTTTGAAATACGATGTTTTGGACTAGTATGCCCTTCTCGATAAGCATAACTTGATTCTGCCATTAAACAAAGTACTCCTTGCTTACCAACATAAGCAAGCTTACCTATATCAGTTTTATAAGCCCCCAACATAGTAGAATCAAATACAAAATCTGTAGCATACACTATTGCTCCATCATTAGTATAAAGTACAAAAGCTACTGTTTCTGGAATTGAATGTGTAACCGTAATAGGAAAAATTGAAAAACCTTCAATATCAAGCTTAGAATGAGGTCTAATCTCTTTTAAATTAGTTGCTTCTATATCATACTTTTCAAGTTCCATTTTTAAAACAGTCATTGTAAATTTAGTTGCATATACAGGAACATCTTTTAACTCTTCCATCAAATCTGCCATAGCTCCAATATTACCATCATGAGCATGTGACAAGAAAATACCTCTTATTTTCTTTTTATTTTTTATTAAATAATCAAATTTCGGAATAATATAATCTACTCCTAACATATTGCCAGATGGATATTTAAGACCCGCATCAAAAACAAATATATTTTCATCTACATCTACCACATACATGTTTTTGCCATTTTCATTAAGTCCACCTAAAGCAAAAATTTTTATTTTACTCATAAAATCTCCTTTCTTAATTTTTATTTATTACGTAGTAAGAAGCATATAAATTATACCACAAAAATCAAAAACTTACAAATTTACTTTCTTAAAAGTTTTAACTGTTCTTTTTGTTTATTATCTAATCTATAAGATTCACAAGCTTTAGTAATTGCTTTATTATATGAAAAATTATTAATTTTACATCTTTTAAAATAATCTACAGTTTCATCATAAAACTTAACAAAACAAATCGATATAGCCCAGCTAAGAGCCATTGATACATAATAATCATCCAATTTTATACTATCGAAAATTTTAAAATTATCTTCTAAATACTCTTCTTCTATATAATAATCAAGTATCATTACTAACAAAAATCTAACTTCAAATTCTAAAGAACTATTTAAATAACTTAAAATAAAATCTCTCATTTTTTGCTTATTCTTCTTTGTAATTTTAAGACCCGCACAAAAAGTATCGCAAAGACCCCAGTTACTGATTAAAGGAATATATAACTTCGAGTACTTAATAACTTCATCAATATCTTTTAAAAAACCAATTAACATACCCTTAATCATGATTTCTTCATAATAATCATTTCCTATATTAGAAAAAAGAAAAGAAAATGAATGCTTATCAAATAATTCCTTAGCAAACTTTCTAAGAACAGGAACTCTAACTCCAATAATATTATCCACTCCAGGAGATAAATTACTATGAAATTGTTGATATTTTTTATCTTGTAATCTAAACAATTCTTCTCTTACTTCTATTCCTAACTTATTCATTTTTTCGCTTTCCTCACATCTTCCTCTATTACACAATGACGAATATTAAACTTACTAAGTTTTTTTCTTATATCATCCTTTATTTTTTCCATTTCCTCAATACTTATATCACTATCTAATACAATATCTAAAGTAGCATAATTATTAATACCATCCATAGTCCAAATATGAAGTTTTTTTATTTCAACAACCTTATTTTCTTTTAAAAATTTCCTTATTTCTGTAACATCAATATTATTAGGGACCTTTTCTAAAAACACATTAAATATTCGATAATAATTCTTTATTACATTTATTAATATAAATATAGAAATAACTATTGATAATATTGGATCTATCATATAAAATCCAAATATTTTTATAATAACTGCTCCAATTAAAATAACAATCCAACCTAAAACATCTCCAAGCATTTGTAAATTTACTGCCTTTTCATTTAAGTTATCACTATGAGCAGTCCTTTTTAAAGCAATAAAATTAACTATTGTACCAATAATTGCTAAGAAAATCATTCCATTATAATTAACTATTTGGTTATCCATTAAACGTCCTAAGGCATTATAAATTATTATAAAAAGTCCAATCAGCAAGATAGTCGCTGTAATAAAAGCTCCTAAAACAGAAAAACGTAAATATCCAAAAGTATAATTCTTATTTGGATGCTTTCTAGATTTTTTCTCTAATACCATCGATATTGCTATTGCAATAGCATCCCCTAAATCTCTTATACCATTTGATAAAATAGAAATACTATTAGTAAAAATACCCCCTAATAATTCAAATAAAGAAAAAATAGCATTAAGAAAAAAAGCTAATCTAATATTTTTAATCACATCATAAGTTTTATTCTTCTTCATAACTATACTCCTCTACTATATTATAGCACAATCAAAAAAATAAAAAAGAAACCTCTACATATTTCTTTTTATTCCATCTAAAAACTTTAAAATTTGCGCGCAACAAATATCAAATTGCTTATTTAACTCTTCAAGAGACATAACTTTATACTTATCACCTAAATGTTTAAAAAACTCTCCTTTTTTCCCTTCCTCAATATCATTGTTAGCATTTTCTATATATTTTTTAATTAAATTTCTATCAAATTTAGCTTCGTCTATATTAAAAATCTTGTCTATACAATTATAACTTTTAAATTTTTTAACCAGGCCATGTTCGACTAAATACTTATCATAAACATAAAAATCACGATGTTTTTCATATCTTATTTTCTCAATAGGCATTAATACTTCCTCATCATGAAACTTTATTCCAATAAGATGAGTATTTTCATCATAAATATAATAATTTTGAAATACATAACTATTAAAATATCTATCTGTAAGTAAATGAATTAAATAGCCAACCATAACTGGATTTTTTAATGTATTTTTATATTTTAACAAAAACTTATAAGGATTAGCAGTACCTTCAATACCTTCCTCACCATTCTTAAAATGACTAATGCGATGCCTCTTATCAATAGTTAAATCCGGAAGAACACTTCCTATCATAACCATATCACTATCCAGTTTCAATTTTTCATTAATTCGATTAGCAATCGCCATATGCATTTTATGAGTTGGCATTTCAATCTCTCCTCTCTAGTAGCGTTATTAATTATAACATGATATTACTATTTTTTCAAATAAACTCACAAAACGCAACTTTAACGCAACTTTTAAAGATTTATTTACTTGAATTCCCTTTTGTTATATACTCAAATTACTATCCTTTTTTTGGGAGGCTTTTTTTATGATAGATTTTATAATATATGAAAAAGACTATGAATTAAACAACTTTTATAAAATGATCATTTTTAACTTTTTAGGATGCCGGAAAGAAGAATTTAAAATTTATGATTATGAAGATATTAACAAAAGTACCTCTAGTAATAAAATATATATTTTAAGATCAATAAATACTAAAAAATGTTTAAAAATTGCCAAAGACATAAGAACCAAAGGAGATTGGTACAGTCAAATAATAATTTTAAATGAAACATTTCCAAAAATTAAAAATAACCATTTATTAATATTAGATTATATTCAATTAGACGATAACTTAAAAGAAAATCTTAAAATTGCTATCAAAGATGCTTATCAAATTTTAACTACTAACAGAACTTTTAAATTCTTACTAAATGGAGAAATTCATATTATTCCTTATCGAGACGTTCTTTATATTGAAAAAGGCAACAATCAAAACTACTCTACCATTTTTACCAAAAATAAAAGTTATATTGTCAAAGAAACTATTAATAGCTTAGAAACAAAATTAGATAAAAGTTGTTTCATGAAAACCCATCGTAGTTGTATAGTAAACTTAAACAATATAACTTCTTATAATTATTCTGATAATATCATTTATTTTGATAATTTAAAAATATATTTAATAGCAAGAGATAAGAGAAAAAACTTAAAAGAAAAATTATTAACTCATCAAATAAACTATTAAATTAATTTTTCTACATCTGGCATATCTTTGCCATGCTCTCTTATATAATTATAATGTTTTTCTAACTGCTTATTACAATAATCAGAAACTTTCTTATAATCACTATCTTCAATCTTTAAATACTTAATAGCATTTAATACTAAATGATACCTATCAAGTTCATTTTGAACTCTCATATCAAAAGGAGTTGTAATAGTACCTTCTTCTTTATAACCATGAACATGAAGGTTTTTATTTTTTCTTTTATAAGTAAGTAAGTGTATTAAATTAGGATATCCATGAAAAGCAAAAATAATGGGTTTATCTTTAGTAAATAATAAATCGTATTCTTTATCACTAAGACCATGAGGATGTTCTAAAGAAGATTGAAGTCTCATCAAATCAATAACATTTAATACTCTAATTTTTATATCTAAAAACTTACTAAGTATATTTTTAGCAGCCACTATTTCTGTTGTAGGAGTATCACCACTAGAAACTAAAACTAAATCAGGATTATCGCATTTATCACTTATAAACTTAAGTTCCCCTATTCCCTTTTTGCAGTGCTCTATAGCTTCATCCATAGAAAGCCACTGAAATCTTTCATGTTTAGAAGCTACGACCACATTAATATAATCACGAGTCTTAACTACATGATCAAATACCGATAACAAAGTATTAGTATCTATAGGTAAATAAATCCTAGAAATAGATGCTTTTTTTGTCGCAACATGATTTAAAAAACCTGGGTCTTGATGAGTAAAACCATTATGATCTTGTTGCCAAATATGAGAAGTAAGAATAAAGTTAAGAGAAGAAATAGGTTTCCTCCAAGGTATCTCTTTGGCAACTTTAAGCCATTTAGCATGTTGACTAACCATTGAATCAATAATTCTAATAAATGCTTCATAAGAATGCATAAAACCATGTCTACCAGTAAGTAAATAACCCTCAAGTAACCCTTCACAAACATGTTCTGACAAAATAGAATCAACAACTGCGCCATCACGTCCTAAAAACTCATCATCAGAAAAAGTATTAAAATTCCATTTTCTTGTGGTTTTCTCAAACACATGATTAAGTCTATTAGATAAAGCTTCATCTGGCCCAAATATCTTAAAATTATCTTTATTAAGATTAACTACATCTCTTATATACTCACCAAGATTCATCATATCGCTAGAAATAGTCTTACCAGGAGTAACACTAATAGCATAATCTTTAAAATCAGGAAGTTCTAATTCTTTTAATAAAAGACCCCCATTAGCATTTTTATTAATACTCATTCTCTTCTCATAACTAGGCAAAATATCCCTAATTTCTTTAAACAAAGTACCATTTTCATCAAATAATAATTCTGGTTTATAAGAAAGAAGCCAGCTCTCTAACAATTTCAAATCATCATCATCTTCTATTACAATAGGAACTTGATGAGCACGAAAACTACCCTCTATTTTCTTACCCTTAAATTCTTTAGGACAACCCCATCCCTTAGGACTTCTTAAAATAATAAGGGGAAATAAAGCTTTTTCATCTTCTTTTAATCTATTAATATCTACAATAACTTTATCCATAACATCAGCCATCTTAAGATGCATATATCTTACATCACTACCTGATACAATATAAGGTTTATAACCTTGTGATTTAAAAAATGATTTAAGTTCTTTATCAGTCATTCTTCCCATTACCGTAGGATTAGATATTTTATAGCCATTAAGATGTAAAATAGGTAGTACCACTCCATCCTTATCTCTATTTATTATTTTATTTATATTCCAAGAAGCCGCAAGTGGACCTGTTTCAGCTTCACCATCCCCTATCACGCAAGAGACAATTAAACTAGGATTATCTAGTACTGCTCCATAAGCATGAGCAAGACTATATCCAAGTTCCCCTCCCTCATTAATAGAGCCAGGAACATCTGGAGCAACATGAGAAGAAACTCCTCCCGGAAAACTAAACTGTCTACAAAGTTTTCTAAGTCCTTCTTCATCTTGAGTAATATCTGGATATAAAGAAGTATAAACCTCTTCCAAATAACTATTAGCAATCATAGCTTGTCCTCCATGACCAGGACCAGATACATACATCATATTAAGATTATATTTTTTTATTATTCTATTTAAATGAGTACAAATAAAATTTTGCCCTGGAGCTGTACCCCAATGTCCTATAACTTTAGGTTTAATATCATCAAAAGTAAGTTCTCTTTTCAGTAAAACATTATCCCATAAATAAAGTTGACAAATCGATAAATAATTTAAAGCCATAAAATAATAATTAAGGTTTTTTAACTCTGCATTACTCAAAGCACTCATATAATCACTCCCTATTATATATTACAATATAATTATAACTTACATTATTAGTTTTAACAATAAATGTTTTTTTATTTTAAAAAAATGTTCCAAAAAACCATAAATAAAATAGAAACTTATCCTTTCGACATATACCTATCTTTTAAATGTCAAAGTTTACAGCATATATTTTTGTAGAAAAAAAGACTATAACTTTTTAATAATATCTTTCTCTATCGAATAAAGATAAATATTAACAGGTTTATTAGTCTTTTTAAATATATAATCCTTATAACCATTAAGTTGTTTTCGATAATTATCATCATCAATATTTAATAGTTTATAATCGACAATATCAACATAATCTTCATATTCTAACATTAAATCAATAACACCATGATAAGTATCACCATCATCTTCATATATAAACTCATACTCTTTAAATACTCTAGCCTCATTTATATTTTTAAATAAATCATGCTTAAGAAATCTTTTCACATATTTATTATCAGTTTTAGAAAAATCACTAACTTCAAACAAATAATGCATATAAGTACCAAATTCCATATTTTCTAACTCTTCTTTAGTTTTTAACTTATTATTTACTTTTGAAAAATGATTATCACTTAACATCTCACTATTTATAGAAACTTCTCTTTTATCAATTAATTCATCACTACTATTTAAAAATTCAAAATCTTTATCTTTAAATATATTATAATCCTTACTAAGTTTTACCTCCTCAAAAGAAATATCTTTTATTTCCCTATCAAATAAATCTTGTACACTATTTACAATATCCAAAAATGATCTATATTTTAATTTTTTATCATCTTGGATTATTCTTTCATCATAATAAACATCTTTATCAAGAGGACACACAAATATCATCTTTTCTTTTGCTCTAGTAAGTGCTACATAAAAAAGTCTTATTTTCTCTGAAATCTCTTCTTTAATATAATCTTCTTTTACTAATAATTTAGAAAATACAGTCCCTACTCCTTCTTTGTAATAAGGCGTAATAATTCCATATTTCTTGTCATATAAAAATTTCTCTGTTATATCTCTAATATTAAACTTTTTATAAAGACCAGCATAATAACAAACTGGAAACTCTAAACCTTTTGATTTATGAATATTCATAATCTTAACAGAATTAGCACTATTAGTATTAGCTTTATATTTTATATCATTATTATCATCAATCATTTTACTTAAATATTCTCCTAAATCATAAGGAGTATATCCTAAATTTTCTAATGATTTAGTAATGTTTTTTAAATATAAAATTCTAATCATAGTCTCTTCAGTGTTTCTATAAGATAAAACCTTTTCCCAAAAATTAAATTTCTCTAAAAGCTCATCTAAAAACTTTTGACAAGAAACTTCATCTAAAGTATCAGAAACTTCTTTACCAAGTTTAAATAATTCCAAATCATAAAAACTATTATCTTTAAAACATTTAAAAATCTCTTCATCACTCAGTCTAAACAAATAACTTCTCGCAATAGAAGTAAATAAATACCTAAATTCTACTCCATATTCCTTATTTTTTATCTTAATTACAAAATTAATAAGATTCTTTATTATCAAAATATCGTACTCAGTATTTAAAACTTCATCTTTATATATTGATAAAGGAATATTCTCATACTCAAAAATTTTCCTATATAAATCAAAATCTGTTCCCCTATCCATAATAATACAAAAATCATCATAACGAACTTTTCTTAAAGTTCCTGATTCTTTATCAATTACCATATAATTATTATTTATTTTATTTTTAATATCTTGCGCAATAATAAAAGCTTCTTTTTCATTTTTAGTAAATTCTTTATAAAGTTTATCATCATAATTATATATTTCTAAAAAATTACTAAAATCTGTTTTTTCTAAATTGTAATTAGTATTTCCAAATACCATCTGATGAGATTTTTCATAATCTGCTCCTCCAAGAAAATCAGACATAACTTTAATAAAGATTTTATTTATATCAGAAAGCACTTCTTCTCTAGATCTAAAATTCTTAAGCAAATCTATTTTTATTCCATAGTCACCATCACTATAAAGATCATACTTTTCTTTAAATATAAATGGATTAGCATTTCTAAATCTATAAATAGATTGTTTAATATCTCCCACCATATAGACATTATCATTTTCTATTTCTTTAATAAACATCTCTTGTAAATCATTAGTATCTTGATATTCATCAATCATTATCTCATTATAAAAATTCTTTATTTCCTCACGAATTTCTTTATTATTTTTAACTATTTCTATAGCCATTTTAGCAATATCCGTAAATTCATAAACATTATTTTTCTGTTTATAAGAATTAACCTTATCATCAAGTTTTTTAATTATATCTAATATAACTTTAACATAAGAATAAGTACTTAAATAAGTTTCTTTAACTTCTTCCACACTATTAAAGAAAGTAAACTTTTTTAACTCCTCTAACTTTTCTTTTATACTTTGCTTTAATTCTTTAGAATACTTAACAATTCTAGGCATACTAATATCTAAACTTTGTTTTATTTCTAAATAATTAGAAGCTTCCAAAAGTTTCTTAAAACACTCTTTATATTCTTCTATTTTCTTATCTTCTTCTACTAATAAAATCTCTTTATAAATATCTATAATCTCTTCCTTTTTATGGTTAATAACTTCCAAATAATCAGAAATAAGTTTATCCACATAATCTTTATTATAGTAACTATCTAAATATTTATCTAAGTAACTATCTTTATCATATTTTAAATCTAAACTATTATTAATTCTAAAAATTTGTGTTTTTATCTCTTTATCATCTTTAACAGTAAAATCACTAATCATTTTTAAAAAGGCTTCATCTTTACTCTCATATAAATCATTAAATATTTCCTCTAAAAACTCTTCTTTTTTAATATTAATAACTGAAGAATCTATTATACTAATATCTTTAGGAATTCCTAAAACATAATGATATTTCCTAACTACCGAAAAAGCATAACTATCAAAAGTTGTTATATAACTACTATCAATATAATCAAGTTGCTTCTTTAAAGAAGGCTCTTCAAAAATAGCTTTCCTTATTCTATTTTTCATCTCATTACTAGCTTCATTTGTAAAAGTTAAAACTAAAAGCTTATCAATATCTATTCCATCTTTTAACTTTCTAATTACCCTAGCAGTAAGTACTGCCGTTTTTCCAGAACCTGCTCCTGCTGAGACAATAATATTTTTACCCTCTTTAGAAATTGCCATTTGTTGTTCATTAGTCCACTTAGGCATTATTATCACCTCCTAAATATGACAAATCTTTATCATTAGTAATAAGAACCTCATCATTAGCTTCTTTAAAACAAATATCTCTAAAATCACAAAATTTACACCCTAACATCTCTTTCTCAGTCTTCTTAGGATTTATTTTAAAATCACAAATAGATATTCCCTTAATAGCCTCTTTTATTTTTTCATCTGTCAAAGCAAGTATCATATTAATATCATTATCACTAAGTACTTTAGCATATCTAGAGATATTTCCATTTTTATCAAATCTCATTGATTTTATAAATTTACTATTTTTATACGTCTTATCAAATTCATATAAAATATTCTCATCACTATTAGAATATCCATAAAGTAAAAGTCCTTCCCTTTTTTGCTCCTCATAACTTTTTTTACTATCTAAAGTTACTAAACTTCCTAACACTCTTTGTAAATAAAAACCTGCAAAAGAGACATTTTCTAATTTTTTAGAATTACTAGCTAAATACAAATAAACTGGAAGTTGCATAGAAAGTCCAAAAGGTAAATATCCTAAATCAATATCAGTAAATCCCGTCTTATAATCAATAATAGCAGCAATCACTTTTCCATCTTTTTCTTCATACTGAAGTTTATCAATAAAACCTTTAAAAGTTACTGTAATATCTCCCTTAGTTATAATCTCTAGTTTCTCTTCAAATAACATTTGTGTTAAATTAGTATTATCAAGTTGCTCTAAAATAATATTATAAACATCAATAATATTCTCTCTAAGTTTATCAACATAAAACTTTTCTTTATTAGTAAGTTCTCTATCATTTATCTTAACAAACTCTTCTATTAAATAATCTATTTCTAAATTCTCTTTTAAAGCTCTTTCTAAAACATAATGAAATAAACTTCCTATATAAGCCTCAAATCTATCTTCATAAATATTTAACTTTAAAACATTAGCTAAATAATATTTAAAACTACACTTATAATAATTATCCATACTAGAATAAGATAAATTAAACTTATTAGCAATATAATCTTTAAAATCTAAAAGATTAATACCTGTAAATTTATTAGAATAAGTATTATAACTAATATCATCATAATTACTATATAATAATTTTAAATTACTATCTATTACTCCTGTCTTTAAATAATTATCCAAATAACTATTAAGTCTAAATCTATCCGCTAAAGCACTATAACTAACTTTTAAATCAAGACTCTCATCTACAACTTCATATCCTAAATCTAAAATTAAATTAGAAGCATAAAATCCCGCAAAAGGAGTTCTATCTTTATAAGTAATTACTAAATTCTTTATATTAAAAATATTATTAATTGCCTCATCTCTAGCTCTTTTATTTTTTATTTGCGTGCTTTCTAATAACAAACCTTTTTTTAAATCATCAGAAATAAAATCCTCATCCTTATAAACATCAGGAATACTATTTTGGTTAAATGACATCATAAAAACATACATATCATCACTAACAGGATAATTTTTATAATCAATTACCTCTATTGTATTAGAATATTTAACGCCATTTAACATAGTATGTTTAAAATCATAACTAATCATCTCTAAAACAACATCTAAATTATCGAAATCTATATATTTATTAACTATTTTTATTATTTGCTCTAACACCTTAGAATTTTTATATAACTCTTGCAGTTTATTAACTCTATCCTTAATATCTCCTTCTAAAGATAAAAATAAAGAAGCAACTTTTGTGGATATCAATCTATTATTTTCCTTACTAATCTTTAAATTATACCAATCAAAAACATAACTAACTATATCTAAATAATCATCATTAAGATTAGTTATTTTTATTTTATCTAAAGAAATACCATTTTCTACTAATTTATTTATTTCCTTACTAACAAACTCAATCTCATCAAAAATAGTATCAAAATGATAAATTTTATGACTATACTTTTTATAATTTTTATTAACTACTCTAACCTTTGTTATTTTCTCTAATCTTTTAATAAGATCTTTTTCAAATAACGAAAAATCATTAAAATTATAAAAAACTAACTCTTTATCTTTTATAAAATCTAAAAACAAATCATCTCTTATTAATAACTTATTATCTCTAAGATCTTTTTTTATTCTAACCAGTAAATCTAATTTTTCATTATTATATTTTTTATCATCTACAAAGTAAATATTTTTTAAATAAATACCCGCAATATCTCTAGTTACTCTATATTTATCCATTAAATAATAAATAGCATTTTCATCATAAGTAAAATAAAACTTATTTATAACTTCTTCCATTGTCATAAATTTTAAATTAAAAAGTTTTCCACTACTATTTATTTTCTTAAGTAAATCTAATTTATAACTATAATTAGTAATAATAATTGTTTTATCATTTAAACTGTCTATAAACTCCATAATCTACTCCTTATAGTTATTATAACATTTTTTACTTTAACAAAATAGAAAAAATCACAAAAAAAGCTAGCAACCGCTAACTAATATTTTCTTTTTCTTTGTCCACTTCTAGCAATATTTTCACAAAGATCTTCATATGGTATACCAAAAGCTTCTGCTTCCTGAGGCATTAAACTAGTCGGAGTCATTCCAGGAAGAGTATTTGCTTCCAAGCAATATGCTCTATTATCCTTATCTAAAATAAAATCTATTCTAGAATAATATCCTAATCTCAAAGCCTTATGAACTTTTAACGCAGCTATTTGCATCATATCTCGCGTCTTGTCATCAACTTCTGCTGGACATATCTCTTCCGTATAACCTTTTTGATATTTGTTTTCATAATCATAAAATCCTTTTTTAGGCTTTATTTCAATAATTGGAAGAGCTTTCCCATCTAAAACTCCAATTGAAAATTCTCTACCTTCAATCTTATCTTCAATTACCACATAATCTTCCCACTGTTTAGCAAGCTCTAAAGCTTTTTCCAAATCTTCTTTTTTCTCTACTATTGATACTCCCACACTAGAACCACAACTACAAGGTTTAACAACACAAGGAAGCTTGATACTATCAATATCTATTTTATCATCTTTTAAAGATATAAATTCCCAATCTGCTGTTAAAATATCATTGCATTTCATTACTTTCTTCGATAAATCTTTATCCATTGCTATTAAACTTCCATCATATCCTGTTCCAGTATAATTAACACCATAAGTATCAAAAATAGCTTGTAATTTACCATTTTCACCAATCGAACCATGAAGAGCCATAAAAACAACATCTGCTTTCATACATATATCTAAAACTCCATCTCCAATTAGTTTATCACCATTACCAGATTCTTCTTTCAATTTTTCTAAATCTGGACAATTAGAAGCAACACTATGTTTATACATAAAACCTTTTTTATTATTTTGATAAAAAGGTTCAAATTCCTTGCTTTTTTTACCCAAATATAAATCAAGTAGCATCACGTCATGACCTTTTTCTAATAAAGCATTAGCAACAAGTGCTCCTGATGTAAGTGATACATCTCTTTCTGGACTAAGTCCTCCAGCTAAAACTACTATTTTCATAAAAACCTCCTTAAAATTAAGTATACCATATTATATTTCAAAAAACAAAAAGGTACTTAAAAACCAAAGTACCTTTTTATTAACTGTTGATTTTTTTTGAAAGTGCACAATTAATGTGCAGTTAGTTTTAAAAACATATATAATATTTTCTTAAGCAATTTGTTTGGCATTAAAGGAGGTATTGAACATGACAAACTATTGTCATCTATCTTATGAAGATAGAAAAAATATAGAAGACGGATTAAATGAAAATAAATCCATCAATCAAATCGCTAAAGAATTAAATAGAAATCATTCTACAATTTTGAGAGAAATAGACAGAAATAAAAAATATTCTGAACCATCAAGTTGGAATAACTATAAATTAAATCATCCTGATTTAGATTTATCTTGTGAGAGACTAAAGCATTCTCCTTATGTTTGTAATGGTTGTAAATCTAGAAGTGGTTGTAGAAAAATCAGATGGACTTATTATGCTAGAGAAGCTCAAAAAGATTATGAAGAATTAATCAAATCTTGTAGACAAGGTATTAATCTTAATGCAGAAGAAATTTATAATATTAATGAGATAATTACTCCTCTTATTAAAAAAGGTCAAACTACTAATCATTTATATATTAATCATCCTGATATTTTGGATTTTAGTAAAAGTACTTTTTATCGATATATTAATAATGGTGTTTTTGAATTTGGCCCTTTGGATTTTCCTAGAATTGTTAAATATAAAAAAAGAAAAAATTCAAATAAAAGAAGGTCAAGAAAAGAACGTGAAATATTAGTAAATAGAAAATATACTGATTTTATTGAATTTACTACTAATAATCCTGATTTAAATATAGTTGAAATGGACACAGTTGAAGGACTACAAAAAGAAGGAGATTGTTTTCTTACATTGTTTTGGAGAAAATCTAAATTTATGTTAATTTTTAAGTTAGAATCTCAAACTACTGATGAAGTTACAAGAATATTTGAGATATTACAAACGCTTATTCCTTTAGATATTTATAAATATTTATTTCAAGTTATTCTTACAGATAATGGTCATGAATTCTTTGATGTTAATAATATCGAATGTATTCATTCAACTGGAGAATATGTTACTCATCTATTCTTTTGTGATCCCCATGCTTCTAGACAAAAAGGTATGCTTGAAAAAAATCATGAATTTATTAGATATGTTTTACCTAAAGGTTCTTCCTTCAAAAATATTACACAAGAAGATTGTGATTTAATTATGAATAATATTAATTCATTATGTAGAGATTCGTTAAATGGGAAATCACCTTATGAAGCAATGTTATTCTTGTGTGATGAATATATATTAAAAATATTAAATTGTTATTACATTGAACCCGATAACGTTAATTTATCGGAGAATTTATTAAAATATTAAAAAAAATAATTATAGGAACCAACTATAATTATTTCTTCGACAAACAAATTGCCATAAATTAATCATTGACTATAATGTAGACGTTGTGCACTTAGTTTAAAAAAAGTACAATTTCTACACTTTTTGACGTGGAACAAAATCCTTTGTCGATATATAATATATCACATTTTTCAATTTTTGTTTACTTTTTCTTCTCTAAACGACTAGAAAATGTGCATTTTCTTATGAAAATACACATTTTAAGTCGTAATGCACTTAATTGTGCACTTTACTTAGAATTTAACGCCTTTTTATTAACTAATAATTTATTTAAAACTATTTGTTGTTAGAATAACCACTTAATTGGCTCATTCCTCTTTCAACTAAACGTTTTGTAATTTCTCCACCAACTGATCCATTAGCTCTTGAAGTAGCATCTGGTCCTAAATTAACACCAAATTCTCTAGCTATTTCATATTTCATGCTATCAATAGCTTGTTTAGCTCCAGGAACAACTAGTTTACTCTTACTTCCATTTCCTTGATTCATTATTTTCACCTCCTATACATTTATAGAATGTGAAAATTTTGTCATTTCATACATCATTTTAGATGGTAATTTATACCTGTATAATTTTTTAATTTATTTTTTATTTATATAATAATAAACATGTACATCTTCTCTAAAACCTTGAACTTTAGCATAAAGTTTTAAACATCCAGCATAACTCATTCCTGCTTTTTGCATAACTTTTCCACTAACAGGATTTTCTTTTACATACATAGCATATAAATACTCTATTTCACTACTTACATATTCTAAAACTTTAGTTAATGCCTCTGTAGCATAACCATTTCCCCACCATTTCCTACCATAACAATAACCAATTTCTGCTTTACTTTCTCCGATACTAACATTTATTAAATCAATCATACCAATCGGAGTATTATCATCTTTTAAAGTTACTATCCATCTAAATGTATAATCCTTTTCATAATCACAAAGCCATTTATTAACAAGTTTCTTAGTATCTTCATAGTTTTTATGAGCATTCCACGTTAAATACTTAGCAACTTCACTATCACTTGCTATAGTTTCAAAAATCGCTTTATAATCATCTTTTTTTATTTTTCTTAAAACTAATCTTTCTGTCTCCAATACTATAGTCTTTTTCATAAAACATCCCCAAATTCTTCTTTTTCATCTATTTTTATCACCATAGTATTATTAATAGCATCAAGTATTAACTTATCATAATCTATCTTTTCTTCTAAAAGTTCACATTTATAAGATTTCGGATTAATAACTGGATGTTTAGGAACAAAAATTGTACAACAATCTTCATAAGGTAAAATACTAATATCATAAGTATTAATTTTTTTAGCTAAATTAATAATTTCTAATTTATCAAAACATGCCACAGGTCTAACCACTGGAATTTTAACAACTTCGTTAATAACATTCATACTATTAAGCGTTTGACTAGCAACTTGTCCAATAGATTCACCATTTAAAAGCACAAGCAAATCTTTTTCTCTAGCTATTTTTTCACTAATTCTATACATCATCCTTCTAAGAATTGTTATCATATAAGTTGTATCTAACTTTTCATATATTTCTTCCTGAAGCTTAGTAATTGGCACAACATACAAATTAAAACTACTAGAATATTTTAAAAGTTCTTTTGCTAAAGAAATAACCTTTTCTCTAGCAGCTAAACTAGTATGAGGAAGAGCTTCAAAATAAATAGCATCTATCTTTATTCCTCTTTTTAAAGCTAAATACCCTGCAACTGGAGAATCAATTCCTCCCGAAAGCATTAAAAGTCCTTTTCCAAGTGCTCCAACTGGATAACCTCCTAAACCTTTTATTTCATCGAAATAAAAATACGTATCATCTTTATTTATTTCAATATTAATAAAAATATCAGGATTATGTACATCAACTTTAATTTCTTCAAAATTTTTAAAAATTTCCGTTGCCACAACTCTATTAAAATCCATACTAGAAATAGGAAATGACTTATCACGCCTTTTCGCTACTACTTTAAAAGTTTTAAAATTA